>JAYTWA010000365.1:0-6308 GCA_043743675.1 Sphingomonadales bacterium | reverse complement strand
CGGCTTTGCGGTCGTGTGTAGCCCATTCAACTTGGCGGGCACGCAATTTGGCGGCGATTGTTTCGATGGGGGCGGCATCAAGCGGCTTGATCTTGTAATCGTCCTTGCCGGTGCGCGGATTGCGGATTTTCACGACTGTTGCTCCCACGCATCAATGATCTGGTTTCCGGTTGCAAACCACGCGCTGCGCGATTGAAGCTCACTGAGTAGCCGCTCCAACGCATCAATCCGGTAAGGCAGCCCCATGATATAGGGCGTGATGTGCAGCGGTATCATCCGCCCGCCATTTTCGCCTGCGAGCCAGTCATAGGCATCAAGCATTTGCTGCGCATAGCTGGCCGCTGATTGCTGCTGCACGGTGATAATCTGGCGGTCGCTCAGTTCATGGTTCAGCGGCAGATTGATCAGGCCCCCGAAATCATTAGTGTTGAAACGATAGGGCAGCTCGTCATTCACCCAATCGCAGCAGTAGCGCACACCCGCTTCCTTCAGGAGATCGGGCGTATTGAAACTTTGTGACCGAGAAATGGACAACCAGCCGGTTGGACGGGTGCCGCTCACCCGTTCCAGCGTGTCGAGCGACTGGCGGATCAGCCCGCGTTCTTCGGCTTCGGGCAGGTCACTCGCAATTGTGCCGTTCATGTCGGTCGAATGCGCGATGATTTCGTGGCCTGCGCTGACGATGTCGGCAATGATCGAGGGATAGCGTTCGGCAATCGCGCTGTTGGTCGCAATCGATGCGCGCACATCTGCTTTCTCAAGCGCATCAAGCAGCCGGTAAAACCCGATCCGCGTGCCATATTCGCGCGCGGTGTAGTGGCGATAATCAGGGTAGGCCGTCTGCATATGCCCCGGCGCGCGGAACGGTTTGTCGTTCGGGGTTAGCGGGAAATATTCAAGGGATATGCAGACCCAGATGGCGACCTTTGCACCGCCCGGCCATGTCACCGGTGCGCGATCCTTCAGCGCTGACCACGGGTAAATATCATGTTCATAACCTTGCCGCCGCTTGGGGTATTCAAGGTAGGCGGGATCAAGCGTCATCCCCGCACGTCCGCGCGATAGGCGAAGAACAGCAACCAACCGACACCCCACAATATCCACGCCGCGCCGAACTGTGTTGCTGGTGAAATGCCATCATAAAGTGCGGGCGTCCATGTCATTGCGATCCCGTCGAGGAATGTCGCCGTGATCGTTGCAATGACTGTTGGCGCAAGGATGCGGCTACGCGGCACGCCGGTCATCATTGAAGTGACCCATGTGCATGCCCACGAAATTGGAATGCTGGCTGCATAAAGCGTAGCCTGTGCAATGCCGCGATCAAACAGTGTTGGCAGGAAATGCACAACCATCGCCGCGACAAACCAGAAGATGACGCCATAAATGACTGCGCGGATTGTTTGTGTGGATGTCATGTTCGCTCTCCATTCTGTGCTCGCCAAGAATCAGCAATTTCGCCCGCAGTGGTCAACCAGCCGCGCCCGTCCGCCGCGATTTCGTGCAAGGCTTCGGCAAACGGGCCAATCCGGTGCGGCTGGCCGATCAGATAGGCGTGAAGAGGAATGCACATCACCGTGCCGCCCTCATCCGCCAGACGGCGGTATTGGCGGACCAACGTGTCGGCATAGTCGCGCGGGGACATGTTATAAACGAAGAACCCATAATGATCGTTGACTTCAAGGCTGTAGGGCATTGAAATCAAGTCACCGGTCTTGGTTTTTATCCGCTGCGGCTGATCGTCATGATACAGGTCGCACGTGTAATCGAGGCCGTATTCGGCAATCAGATCAAGCGTATTTTCGGTGTGCGTCAATGCGGGTGCGAGCCAGCCGCGGATGCTCTGCCCCGTGGCATCGCGCACGGTGCGGATTGAGTCCTCGATGATCGCGCGTTCCTGCGCTTCTGACATATCATAGGCATAGCGCGTGTTATAAATGCCGTGCGAAAAGAATTCCCAACCGCGCGCGTTTGCGTCTTCCACCACTTCGGGATGATGCTGGCACAACGCGACGGACAGGCTGACCGAGCCCGGAAAGCCGTGGCGCGTCATCACATCGGCCATGCGCCAGTGCGACACGCGGTTGCTATGGTCGCGGTGACTGTAGCCGACGACATCGGGATGCGGTTTCGTCCATGCTTTGCGACGTGGGTGCGCAGGCGGGTCGATTTCATAATATTCGAGGTTGGGTGCGACCCAGACGGCGACTTGTTTGCCGCCCGGCCAACGAATGGGTGCGCGATTCCGGTATGGCGCGAAGTCGTAAAGGCCGGGGTCGGATTTCAACGGATTTGCAACCAATCGATGACCACCTGAACCGGTTCAACATCGGCATATTTCAGCTGGAGGTCTGTCAGATTGGCGAAGTGATAACTCTCATGCTTGTCCGCGCAGGTTTCGATGGGGACGATCGTGCGATAGCCATGTGAAAGCGCATCAACAGCCGTCGCGCGGACGCAGCCGCTGGTGCTGCCGCCAGTGACGACAACAGTGTCCACCCGTTGCGATACGAGATAGCTCGCGAGCGGTGTTTCGAAGAAGGCGCTGGGCATGCGTTTGGTGAATTGCAAATCATGCGGATCAATGGCGCAGCACGAATCATATTCATGCCGCTCCGACCCATATTTGATGTTCTGCAAGCTGTCGGGCGTGTTAGTCCGTGTGCCCCAGACACCCGCATCGCTTGCATTCTCGAGGTATCCGACGCGGCTCCAGATCACCGGCATGCCTTTCGCACGCGCCAGCTCCGAAATCTGGTTCACATATTCAATCTGGCGCGGGTCGGTTTCATAGGCGGTCTTGAACGCAGTAATGTCCGTGTAGGCCCGCTGGAAATCGACATTCACGATGGCGAGCTTCGACCCGAACCCGAACTTTGCGCGCGCCGGATTGGCCATGACATCGGCGAAAATTTCGCGCGCGGTTTGGTTGTTTTCAATCATGCGTGTGCCAATAGACGTCATAATTCTATGATGCGATAGCGATTGGGGGTTGTCGAGATGAATTTGTCCGGACAAATTGTGCCAGTGATTACGCGGCATTTCATCGATTGCGGCACCAGGCGGGTGCATTACCGACGTTCTGGAAAGGGGCCGCCGCTGCTAATGGTGCACCAATCACCGCGCAGTTCAGCCGAATATGAAGCATTGATGCTGACGTGGGGACAGTATTTTACGTGCATCGCCCCCGATTCGCCGGGCTTTGGCCAATCGGAACCGCTGCCCGGAACGCCCGAGATCAATGATGTTGCCGATGCAACGGTCGAATTTCTTGATGCTTTGGGGATCACGCGATGCGCGGCCTACGGGTTCCATTCGGGGGGCATTATCCTTGTCACGGCGCTACGGCTGCATCCGTCACGGTTCACGTGTCTTGCCGTGGGTGGCTACGCAATCTGGACGCCGCAAGAGATGGCGATTTTCGGAGAGGCTTATCTGCCGCCGTTCGTGCCGTCCGATTACGGCGAACATCTGACCTGGCTGTGGAACCGCGTGCTTGAACAAAGCTGGTTCTTCCCGTGGTTCGATGTCCGCGATGCGGCGCGGCTCAGCGTTGCCCATGACGATCCCGGGCGGGTTCATGCGACCGTGATGGATATGCTCGATGCGGGCGATGCCTATCGCGCAGGCTATGGCGCAGTATTACGCGCGCCGCGCGACATCCCGGCGGCGGATGTGGAAACGGCACCGGTGTTGATCACGGCGTATGATGGCGACCCATTGCAGGCGCATATTGATCGGCTGGGCGTAATGCCCGCCAACTGGTCGGCACAGAAAGTCGCAACGCCCGCCGAACATCATGCCGCCAGTCTGACATTTCTGAAATCGCATCCTGCACCAGCAATTGGTGCTCTGCCGACAGTGGAAGACGAAGGGTTTGCACATATAAAAACCGAATTCTTCGATGGCCTGGTCCATTGGCGCGGATCGCATAAGGTGAGCCGGATGGTGGTTCATGCGCCGGGCGGCGAAGCGGCAATCGGGCGCGTGTTGTCAATCGACTTGCCGGGACATGGTTTGTCGAGCGACTGGTTGGGCGATCCCCCCGAAACAATCGGGCCGTGGCGGGTTATACTCGGTGCGTGCATGACACATTTCGGGGTCAAGACGATTGACGGGCAGGGGTGGAGTGCGGCGTTGAGTGACCGCGCAGCACCGCGGCCCTCCCCCGAAATTGCCGAGCATTTGATCCCCGACCTGACACCCGACCGGTTCGGCAATTATCTGACACGGGCATGGAGCGTTGCCCGGGCGATGCGGATGTTTGATCCGTGGTACATGGCCGATGCAGGGCATGCGATACCGGTTGACGACCTGGCGCTGGCGCCGGCAGCCCTGGCGCGCGATACCCGCGCTTTGCTGCGTGCCCGCGCCGGACGGGCATTGATGAAAGCATTATCGACAGGAGAAGATTGATGGAATTTCGTGAAGCTATGCCGCTGCTTGCGCGCCACGAAGGCGTGTGGGACGGCACTTACAGTTATTTCAACGCGGCGAACGACAAGATTGACGAACACGCCAGCCGCTTGCTTTGCCGCATCACGGGCAAGGACGACATTCCCTATCACCAGACCAATCATTATCGCTGGCCCGATGGTAAATATGAAACGCGTGATTTTCCGGCGACCTTTCGCGATGGCCGCATCTGGTGGGACAATGACTTGATTCAGGGCTGGGCCGCCGAAGTGCCGCTCGACGATTTGAACCGCACAATGATGCTCTATTGGCAGCGCACGGGCGACCCCAGCCTGTATCTGTATGAACAGATTCAGATTTCGGACGATGGCCAGAATCGCTGCCGCACTTGGCACTGGATCCGCAATGGGATGCTCGAAACGCGCACGGCGATTCAGGAGACTTTCGTGACGCGCGACTGGCGGGCGATTGACGCAGAAATGGCGGAAACCGGCGATGATGGCGTGCCGACATCATGGGGCACAGGTATTGGCTTCGGGGGCAGCTGAACCAGTATCATGGCTGCCACGCTTTTCGACAAGATCTGGGATGCGCACCATATTGTGGACACATCACTCATCGCGATTGACCGGGTGTTTCTGCACGAACGCACGGGGGCAGCCGCGCTGAAATCGATGGCGGATGCCGGGCGGCCCGTGATTGATCCACGCCGCGTTTTCGCGGTGATTGACCATATTGTCGACACGCGGCCCGGACGTAGCGACGCAACGCTGATGCCGGGCGGGCAGGCGTTCATTACAGAAACGCGCGCGGCGTGTGCGGCGGTGGGGATTACACTGTTTGACGTCAACGACCGCGACCAGGGGATAGTTCATGTCATTTCACCCGAACTTGGGATTGTCCTGCCGGGGCTGACATTGGTTGCGCCCGACAGCCATACCTGCACCCAAGGGGCCTTTGGCGCGCTGGCATGGGGGATTGGATCGAGCGAGGCCGAACATGCGATGGTCACGGGAACGCTTCGGATGCAGCGACCAAGGACAATGCGCGTAACGTTTAACGGCACACTGCGCGCAGGCGTGACGGCAAAGGACATGATTCTGCATCTGATTGCCAAGCATGGCGCGGGCGGTGGCAGTGGCTATGCGGTTGAATTTGCGGGCGATGCGGTGACGGCGCTCGACATGGAAGCGCGGATGACATTGTGCAACATGGCGACTGAATTTTCCGCGATGACTGGGATCATTGCGCCCGATGCGGTGGCGCTGGCGTATATAAAGGGACGCCGATACGCGCCCGATCCGCTGCCCGACTGGTCGGACCTGAAAAGCGAGGATGGCGCGGTGTTTGACTGCGAAATCAGGATTGATGCGGCTGCGATCCAGCCAATGGTCAGCTGGGGCACATCCCCCGAACAGAGCATCGGAATCGGCGACGTCGTGCCGCAGGGGCCACAGCGCGCACATGAATACATCGGCCTCGCAGCGGGACAGCCAATTGCGGGCGTGCCGATCAACGCTGCGTTTATCGGGAGCTGCACGAACGCGCGATTGTCAGACCTTCGGCGGGCGGCGGCGATACTGAAGGGGCATCATGTCGCGTCGAATGTGAAGGCGCTCGTCGTGCCAGGGTCATCTGCCGTGAAACGCGCCGCAGAAGCCGAGGGGCTCGACCGCATCTTCATCGACGCAGGTTTCGAATGGCGGATGAGCGGCTGTTCGCTCTGCTTCTATGCGGGCGGCGAAGGCTTTGCGTCGGGCAGCCGCGTCATCTCCTCCACCAACCGCAATTTTGAAGGGCGGCAGGGGCCAGGCATTCGCACGCATATCGCCTCACCCGAAGTTGTCGCGGCGAGCGCGATTGCAGGTTGCATCACCGCGCCATGACGCCCTTCA
>JAYTWA010000364.1:0-4089 GCA_043743675.1 Sphingomonadales bacterium | reverse complement strand
ATGATGACGCCTTATGATCCGGAGACCGGCAAAGGCGGCGGGAGCTTACTGACATTAAGTTATCTCGGGGCCGAACGCGTTATCCCGCATTATAATGTGATGGGCGTCGCCAAAGCGGGACTCGAAACCAGCGTCAAATATCTTGCCGTCGATCTCGGTCATGACAACATCCGTGTGAACGCAATTTCAGCGGGGCCGATCAAAACGCTCGCGGCATCGGGCATCGGAGACTTCCGCCTGATCCTGAAGTGGAACGAATATAACAGCCCGCTGAAGCGAAACACCACCATCGAAGATGTCGGTGGCGCTGCATTGTATCTGCTGAGCAATTTATCAAACGGCGTGACGGGCGAAACGCATCACGTCGATTCAGGCTTTCATGTTGTCGGCATGAAAGCTGAAGATGCGCCGGATATCGCCCTTGCTTAGGGTCAACGGGGCATGAGCCACAACAGCTTCGGCCATCTTTTCCGCTTCACGACATGGGGTGAATCACACGGACCTGCGCTTGGTGCGGTTGTTGACGGTTGTCCGCCGGGACTGGCGCTAAGCGAGGCCGACATCCAGCCGTTTCTCGACAAGCGCCGTCCGGGCACGTCGCGCTTTACGACGCAGCGGCAGGAGCCTGATCAGGTCCGCATTCTGTCGGGTGTGTTCGAGGGCAAAACGACTGGGACACCGATCAGCCTGATGATCGAAAATGTTGATCAGCGGTCAAAGGACTATAGTGAGGTCGCCGCTGCTTATCGCCCCGGACATGCCGACTATGCTTATGACGCCAAATATGGCTTTCGCGATTACCGCGGCGGTGGACGGTCGAGTGCGCGCGAGACGGCGGCACGGGTCGCAGCGGGCGCGGTGGCGCGCTTGGTAATGACTGAAGTGTCGATCATCGCCCATGTCGTCGAAATCGGCGGCGACCGGGCCGAGACGTTTGACGCAGATGAAATCGGTAACAACCCGTTTTTCTGCGCGGATGCAGAAGCAGCAAAGCGCTGGGAAATCCTTGTCGACGAAGCGCGCAAGGCGGGATCATCGCTGGGTGCGGTAATCGAATGCGTCGCGACCGGCGTCCCCGCAGGCTGGGGCGCGCCGCTCTATATGAAACTTGATGCGCAACTTGCCAGTGCCTGCATGAGCATCAACGCGGTCAAAGCTGTCGAGATTGGTGATGGCTTTGCCGCTGCCCGTTTGCGCGGTGAAGGCAATGCCGACCGGATGCGCCCGGGGTCCGATGGCCCCGAATTCCTTGCCAACCACAGCGGTGGCATTGCGGGCGGCATTTCGACCGGTCAGCCTGTCGTCGTCCGCGTGGCGTTCAAACCAACCAGTTCGATTCTGACACCTGTCGAGACAATCACCCGCGATGGCATAGCGACGGACATCGTGACCAAAGGCCGCCACGACCCCTGCGTCGGCATTCGCGGCGCCCCCGTCGTCGAAGCAATGGTCGCACTTGTGCTTGCCGATGCGAAATTGATGCACCGGGGACAATGCGGCGTATAGTTCGGCGATGAAAATTCGATTCGTTCTCCTTGCCCTCATCGCTTTGACCGCCGCGGCCCCCGCAAAGCGCGTTAGGCCTGCGCCCGTGCTGCCACTTCCGGACATTGTGCGCGTCGCTCTGACCACCGAACTCGGCCCGATCATTATCGACATATATACAAAGCGTGCGCCGATTACGGGCGCTAATTTCATTCGCTATGTTGATCAGCGGCGGTTTGACGGCGTTCCTTTTTACCGCGTGATGCGGCTCGACTGGGGGACGCCGCCCAATGGCATCATTCAGGCAGGACCGCGCGGCGACCCCAAGCGCGTGTTGAAACCCATTGCACATGAACCAACAACGATAACGGGCATCCTCCACAAGACGGGTACCTTGTCGATGGCGCGACTTGCCCCAGGCACGGCGACAGGTGATTTTACAATAATGCTATCCGACCAACCCTATTTCGACGCCGACTCAACCCGCGAAGACCCCGGTGCGCGTGACGGCTATGCCGCTTTCGGGCAAGTCGTCGAGGGGCTTGACGTTGCGCGCAAGATTTATGACGTGCCGCTTTCGCCGACTTTAGGCGAAGGGATATTGAAGGGACAGATGATCGAAAAGCCGGTCAAAATACTCACGGCGCGGCGACTAAAAATACAGCCTTAAACCCGCCTTGCGCCCAATGAACAGATGTGGAACAGCGTCAGTATGTTGACTCATATTCTAAAGCATCGGTTTACCGAATGCTGACTCATATTTCAGTTCGTGGCGCGCGCGAACATAATCTTAAAGACATTAGCCTCGACATTCCGCGTGAGACGCTGACAGTCATCACTGGCCTGTCGGGATCGGGCAAATCCAGCCTCGCGTTCGACACGATTTATGCCGAGGGGCAGCGGCGTTATGTCGAGAGTCTCAGCGCCTATGCGCGGCAATTTCTTGAACTGATGCAAAAGCCCGATGTCGATCACATCGAAGGGCTGTCGCCTGCGATCAGTATCGAGCAGAAAACAACATCGCGGAACCCGCGCTCGACGGTGGCGACGGTTACCGAGATTTACGATTATATGCGCCTGCTGTGGGCGCGGGTCGGCGTGCCTTATTCGCCCACCACGGGTCTGCCGATCAGTGCGCAGCAGGTTAGCCAGATGGTGGATCGCGTGATGATGCTGCCAGAAGGCACGCGACTATTCCTGCTCGCCCCGGTCGTGCGCGGACGCAAGGGCGAATATCGCAAAGAACTGCTCGAGTGGCAGAAGGCAGGCTATACCCGCGTGCGCATCGACGGCGTGTTTTATGAAATCGACGAAGCCCCCGCGCTCGACAAGAAATACAAGCATGACCTCGAAGTCGTCATCGACCGGATCGTTGTGCGCGAGGGCATCGAATCACGGTTGGCGGACTCGTTCGAACAGGCGCTGAAATTGGCCGATGGACTGGCGTATATTGACCCGGCAGATGCAGAACCAGCGAGTTCCGAAACGAAAAAAGTTGCCGGCGAATATGCGCCGGAAGGCCGCATCACCTTTAGCCAGAAATTCGCCTGTCCTGTCAGCGGCTTCACAATCGCTGAAATTGAACCGCGGCTGTTCAGTTTCAATGCCCCCCAAGGCGCGTGTCCGGCCTGTGACGGCTTGGGCGAAAAACTCCATTTCGATCCGCAGCTTGTCGTCCCCAATGAAAATCTGAGCATCAAAAAAGGCGCGGTTGTGCCGTGGGCGAAATCGAATCCGCCCTCCCCTTACTATATGCAAGTGCTTGGCAGCCTTGCGACGCATTTTGAATTCAACCTCGATACACCGTGGAATGAATTGCCCGAGCATGTCGTAACAGCGATCCTGTATGGCACGAAAGGCGCGCCGGTGGTTCTCAAATTCATGGACGGGCGCAAATCGTATGAAGTGAAAAAACCGTTTGAAGGCGTGATTGGCAATCTCGACCGGCGAATGCTCAGCACCGAAAGCGCGTGGATGCGCGAAGAGCTCAGCAAATATCAGAACGCACAGCCTTGCGAAGTGTGCGGCGGTGCGCGATTGCGGCCCGAAGCGCTCGCTGTGAAAATCGCGGGCGAAGACATCAGCATGAGCACGCGCCGTGCAGTGGGGCCGGCACTGGCATTTTTCGAAGCAATGCCTGCCAAACTGAGCGATCAGCAGAACCAGATCGCCGAACGCATTCTGAAGGAAATCGTCGAGCGCCTCGGCTTTCTCAACAATGTTGGCCTCGATTATCTCAATTTAGACCGGACTTCGGGCACGCTTAGCGGCGGTGAAAGTCAACGCATCCGACTCGCCTCTCAAATCGGATCGGGCCTGTCTGGTGTTCTCTACGTGCTCGACGAGCCGAGCATCGGCTTGCATCAGCGCGATAATGACCGGCTCATTGGCACGCTCCGGCGGCTGCGCGATTTGGGTAATTCGGTGATCGTCGTCGAGCACGACGAGGACACCATCCGCGCCGCCGATCACGTCCTCGATCTTGGCCCCGGGGCCGGCGCGCGCGGAGGCGAGCTCGTCGCGCAGGGCACGCCCGCGGAAGTCGCCGCCGTGGAGATTTCACTGACCGGCCAGTATCTCGCGGGCAGCGCGAAGATTCCGGTG
>JAYTWA010000363.1:0-7457 GCA_043743675.1 Sphingomonadales bacterium | reverse complement strand
TGCCCCTATATGGCACTGAATACGCTGGAGAAATTATATGTCGCGTTGCGTGATCTGCAACCGCGTATCGAGATTGAGGAGGGGTTAAGGCTGCGCGCGAAAAAGAGCCTCGACCGGATGCTAGAAATGGCGGGGAATACAGTCGGGCAGGGGGATTTGGGGGCGCGGTAGGATTAATTGTCCTGCCAGACGTCCGCCTCATTTTCTATCGCGCTAAATATAGCCTTTTTTGCCAATTCTGCGCTGTCTCTCCAAGTTGGATAGGTCACACTGTAGCCCGAAATCGAGTGAGTAGCGCTGCTAGACCAGCGGCCTTTTGACTGAGGGCGGAGTGCTATACCGAACCCAGCGAATTGGGCTGACAAAGAGCCGTCGCTTTCCTTGACCCAACCCACTCCGTCGTTGTCTAAATTGGCGTCGGCGGCCTTTTTCAAAGATTCAAGATTGGTTTCTTTGTCGGTTGGTTCTGTCGCATCAATATCTTGGACCGGTCTAGGTGTTTGAGCTTCTAGCTCGGTTATTCTACGAGATAACGCCGCTAACTCCCGAGAAATCAGGCCTGAATCGAAGTCAGCTCGGGAGCGCACAATGGCATTAGTGAGTGGGTTTGAGACTATACCCGGGTTGCGTTCGATCCACTCGAGTTGCTTATGTATTTCCGCTTTAAGGGCAGTCAGGGATTCCTCAGACTCCACATCAAAGTCTATGGTCCGTTGGTTTTTCGTATCGAACGGGTTTTGCGTTCTTTCGCTTTTGATCTGGATTGTTGGGAGGCGCAAGCAATGTCGAACGCCAAGCTCATACATAACATTGGGGTTTAGAAAGCTCAGATCAGCCACACAGACATCACTTTCAGCGATACACTGGAAGATTGCATCCGTAATTTGCCCAGGGTCGTCCATCTTGTCTGATCTGACCAACTCATAGCCATGGGGTTTGAAAACCTTCTCAAGAACTAACTCCCAAACTCGATCCGCGTGCTTACGTTGATCGCTATCCGGAGCGCCCAGTGGTGTGATTATAAAGCATTGTTTCGCCATATTAACCCGCCAAAACCCGCCTCACCATTTCCGACTCAGCCTCAATCACCTTGAGATAGGCGCGCGTTGCGGGCGGGGGCATGTAGCGGCCCATTTCATATTGGCGCAGGCTGTGGAGCGGCACGCCATAGGTCGCCGCGAATTGTTCCTGCGTCAAGCCGAGCTCGTGGCGGAGGATGCGGAACCGCCTGCCAAAGCGCGCACGCTTAAGCGCGGCAACACTCACATCGCGGTCTTCCGGATCGTTCGGATCAGCCGGTATCGCGATCATATTCTCTTCGTTCACTGTCGTTGCTCCGTCTCACTGAAATCATCCGCGACACGTTCTCGTGCCAAACGTGAACCGCTGTATATAATTTGCCGTCGACGTAACCGACAGCTTTCCATCGTTCCTCTTCGTCGCCGATTCTAATCGTCGGGGTCAGGGTGACGAATGGATCGTCGAAAACCCTTTTCCCGAACGCCAGCGGCAGCTGGTGCTTGAGGCGGTTTATCTCATCCTTGTCGGCATCATATTCGATGTCTTTAAAAATTGTATATGTGATTCACACAGTGGGCGCAAGTTCTCGTTGTGTCTAAAGGAATTGCATGACCTTCACTCTCGACCATTTCGATCTTTCCGCTTTCGTCGCCGCCACGCTGGCCGAAGACCTCGGCAGTCCCCCGCGCGATGTGACGTCCGAAGCGGTGATCCCCGCCGATGCGCGCTTTGCGGGGGTGATGGACAGTCGTGACGCGATCATTGTTGCGGGGTTGCCGATTGCAGCGGCATTTTTTCGGACACTTGATCCGGCGATGGGGATCGAATTGCTGGTGGGGGAGGGCGACACCGTGCCCGCCGGGACCGACCTCATGCGCCTCTCTGGCAACGCGCGTGCATTGCTCACGGCGGAGCGGTCCGCGCTGAATACCGTTCAACATCTCTCGGGCATTGCGACGATGACGCGGAAGTATGTTGACGCCATATCGGGCACCGGCTGCACACTGCTCGATACGCGCAAGACGATCCCCGGCCTGCGTGTGCTGGAGAAATATGCGACGCGGATGGGCGGGGCGACGAACCACCGGATGGGCCTGTGGGATGCGGCGATGATCAAGGATAATCATGTTGCCGTCGCGGGCGGCGTGGCCGAAGCGGTGCGTCGTGCGCGCGATGCGGGCGTGGCGCGGATCATCCTTGAGGTGGACCGGATTGACCAGATCGAACCCGGTTTGGCCGCTGGGGCGACGCATTTGCTGCTTGATAATATGGATGTGGCGACGTTGAAAGAAGCCGTTGGGATCGTCGCGGGTCGCGTGCCGACCGAAGCATCGGGCGGGGTAACGCTCGATACGATCCGCGCCAAGGCAGAAACGGGCGTCACTTATGTTTCAGTGGGACGCCTGACACAAAGCGCGCCGGCTGCCGACATCGGCCTCGACTTTACGGTTGCGCGGGCATAGCATTTGCATGGGTAAAAGGGGACCGCATCATGACACGGCCAAATTCAATCATCCTGTTTGAACGTCTTTTTCTGGCCAGCGTGCTGCTCGGCCTCGCCAATAGTTTGTTCAACTGGTCAACGATTATGGGCCAGATTAGCGCGACGCCGGGGGCTTTGATGTTTGGTGGCGGATTTCTGATCGGCACCATGATTGTCGGTTTGGCGATCAACCTTTTGCTCTGGTATTTTATTGCGCGGCGCGGGGCCAATGTGGCGCGGATCATCTGGACAGTGCTGTTTGTTTTGGGCATTTTCGGGGTCATTGCGATTTTTTTTCAACCAACGCCGCTGTCGGTCAAGATCATCCCACTGATCAGCTTCGCGCTTCAGGGTTATGGTGTTTTCCTGCTGTATCGGGCCGATGCGAAGCCCTGGTTTTCGGCGAACAAGGATGATCTGGAGAAAATCTTTTCGTGAAGGTAGCCGCAGCCGCTTTTGTTTTGGCCCTTTCGACGCAGGCGCAAGCCAATATCTGTCGCATCCCTACGCAGCTTGATCTGCCAGCCGTCCGCAAACCCGTTGATGAGTCGTCGCGCGTTGTGACGGTGCGTGGCTATACGCTGGCGTTGAGCTGGTCACCGGAGTTCTGCCGCAACCGGGGTGACGCCGTGCAATGTGATCCCGCCAATGGCCGTTTTGGCTTTATCATCCATGGCCTTTGGCCCGAAGGCGAAGGTCGCGAAGCGCCCTTGTGGTGCCCCGCCGCACCGATCCCGCGTGATGTGGTCCGCGCCCAATTTTGCGCCATGCCCAGCCCCCAGCTTATCGCGCATGAATGGGCAAAGCACGGGAGCTGTGCGACGCGCGATCCGGGGCAATATTTCGCGGCATCGCGCAAATTATTCGGCGCAATCCGATTTCCCGATATGGACACATTGTCACGGCAATCGCTGACCGTTGGCGATTTTAGACGCTTGCTTGTCGGTTACAATCCCACTTTTCCGGTTGAGGCGATCAACGTTGAGGCAAGCGACGGCTGGCTCCGCGAAGTCCGCATTTGCCTTAACCTGAAGTTGCGCCCCGAAGCCTGCCCACGCACCCGGTCGCGCAGCGCGCGTGACACCGCAAAGCTGCGCATCTGGCGTGCCTAGCTCTCGATCACCGCCCCTCGATCATGGCTGTTCCGGGATGATGCTTGTCGAGATGTTTTTTGATGATCTTCAAATTGCGGGTGTTTGATCGGAAGAAAAAGTCAGGGATCGCGCCGACAAACGGGATTGCGCCCAATAGCGCGTCAACGCCTATATTGCCCGCCATGCGGACGTAGACATGTTTCGGCATGCCAAGATTGCGCGCTTCCCATGCCAGCCAGCTGCCCATGGCCGCCGCAATAACACTGCCGCCAACAGGGATGATGTCAAAAATAACATCAAGGCCGAAACGCCGGTTGGTGCCCGGAATAACAAACAGCCCTTCGAGCAGCTTTTCCATCGCCTCTATCCGCCGCCGCACGGACGCGGGATCGCTGCCCCCAAGCCCGACTGTGCGGGTTAGCGCGTCGAAATCCGGGGTGTTGATTTTGGCCATATGCGTCTCCAGTCATTCTTTATATGGGAAACAATATCCGCAGCGCTAGGGCCGCGGCGCGGCACGCAGCGTGGCAAAAGGATGCACACCAAAACCATTGTCGCGATACCGTGTGAGAACTGGGCTGACGAGCGACCAGCGCAATGGCTTGCCGAGTGGAATATAGCCCACGTTCTGGGCATAGGCCGCATCGGCACGGGCGATGGCAGCGGATCGTTGGCCAAGGCTGGGCGCGGCCCGTGCTTCGGAAAGGGCAAAGTCGCCTGCTGTGCTGCATGCAAGGCCATAGTCGCAGCCTGTGCGCGTCAGATACCAGTTGGCGCTGCTGTTGGGGGCAACTTCGTCAATCAGGCGAAGGTCTGCGTCATCGTCGGCAAAAGGCACCATGACAGTGGCAATGCCAACCCGCCGCCAATCCGACGCGAGTCTGGCGAACAGCGCGCGCATGCCCGGCCCTTTGGGAAGCGCAACACGAATGGGAGCAATGGCGCCACGCGCGCTCTTCCACGCCGCGATCCGCTGGCGTGCGATCCCCTGGCGCTCGTCAAAATTACCACCTGTCCAGTCGGGACTGGCGGGGAGCTGTCCGCTATCCATCTGTATTGGCAACAATTGTTCCATTGCTGTCCAGCGTGGCAGCGATAGCCCGTCGACCAGTGCACGCCGGTCAATGGCCATTGCCAGAGCCTCGCGCAGGCTGCGTTCCTTCATGAAAGCAGTGTTCGGGATGGTGGCCAATCCGAACAGTCCTTCCACTGGGTCACGGCGGAGGCGGCTGCTGTCGTCCAGACCAGCCGCAACGACAATCGGCCAGTCCGTTAACGTCCCGCCCAGCACGAGATCGCTGGTCCCCCCGATGAAGCGTGCAATCGCAAGGGCCGCTCGTCCACCTTTGACATGGGCTTCACGCTTGTCCTGCGGCGCGTCCTCAAGTCCTTCCATCATCGTGTCGGGTACCGGTCGCAGGACAAGCGCGTTGCCCGCCCGCCCGCTGATCCGCCACGGGCCAAGGCCGACACCCTTTCGTCGGATGCCCATTTCGGGCTGGGCGAGGAGTTGCAGGAGCGTCGGGCGCGGCGTCTTCAGCCGGATTTCAACGACCCGCCCTGTCATGCCGACAACCGCATCAATCGCGCTCAGCATGGGTTTGAAGCGGTTTTCGCTGTTCGCCGCGATTGCTCGGTTCAGGCTTGCTGCCACATCATCGCCCGTTACCTCGGCGCCGTCGGGCCATTTCATCCGGTGGATACGGAATACAATGCTGCGCCCGTCGTCGGTCAGAATCCAGCTTTCGGCAAGCGCGGGCTCGATCTGACCGTTCGCGTCGAAAGCGACCAGCCCCATTGCGGTCTCTCGCATCATTGACTGTCGCGAATAATCCAGCACTTCGCGGTCGGGATCACCGAGTTTGGGTGGTGGCCCGATGATGCTGATGTCCACCCGGTTCGGATCATCGGCCGGTGTGCAGGCCGAAACGCCAATCAGCGCCATTGCGAGGCAAAGGCTGCGCTTAACCGATGACATGGCGGCACTTCATTACGTATCCTGTGCCACAGCGCCGCCAGAATGTCTTGCCCGACATTTTCCTGGTTTATTTTGCCTTGTATCAAGTCGCCGCCGCGCCACATAAGTAGCAAGGCGAAACGCATAGGAGTGACTCATGGACAGCTATTTGAAGAATTACATCAACGGCACATGGGTCGACAGCATTGGCGGCACGCGCCATGAGGTTATCAGCCCCTCAACCGAAGAAGCCTGCACCGAAATCACCATCGGGACACAGGCCGATGTCGATTCAGCGGTCGTAGCAGCAAGGGCGGCGTTCGACAGTTTTTCGCAGACCAGTGTTGCCGAGCGGATCGCACTGCTTGGTCGCATTGCTGATGAATATAAGAAACGCATTCCCGATCTGGGTAAATCGATGGCGATGGAAATGGGCGCACCCGTATCGTTCGCGTCAACCGCGCAATGCTATGCGGGACTTGCGCATTTTGGGCTTGCGGCCAAGGCATTGGGCGAATTTGCCTTTACCGAAATGGTCGGGACGACGCGCGTTGTTTACGAACCCATTGGTGTTGTGGGGATGATTACGCCGTGGAACTGGCCGCTGAACCAGATCGCGCTGAAAGTCGCGCCGGCACTGGCGGCGGGTAATACCATGGTGTTGAAACCCAGCGAAGAATGTCCCGGCAATGCCGCGATCCTCGCCGAAATTCTGCATGCCGCGGGGGTTCCGGCGGGCGTGTTCAATCTGGTTCAGGGGAATGGTCCGCTGACCGGAACGGCCATTTCATCACATCCCGATATTGAAATGGTGAGCTTTACGGGTTCGACGCGCGCCGGGATCATGATTGCCAAGGCCGCCGCTGACACGGTGAAGCGGGTTCATACCGAACTTGGCGGGAAGGCTGCCAACCTCGTTCTGCCCGATGCCGATTTCGCGGCTGTCCTGCCGCCGACGATACAGGGTGTCCTCGCCAATTCAGGGCAAAGCTGCATCGCTCCGACGCGTATACTCGTGCAGAAAGAGCGCGAAGCCGAAGCCGTCGATTTCATCAAGACGATGCTTGATGCGACACCCATCGGCGACCCGATGACTGAAGGACCGCACATCGGCCCCGTCGTGAACAAGGCGCAATATGACAAGATACAGGGATTGATCCAGTCGGCCATCGACGAAGGGGCAACGCTGGAGACTGGTGGCACCGGTCTGCCGCCAGAACTCAATCGCGGTTATTATGTGCGCCCAACTTTGTTCAGCGGCGTGACGCCCGCCATGCGCATTGCGAACGAGGAAGTGTTCGGTCCCGTTGCGACCATTATGACGTATACCGACATCGACGAAGCGGTTCGTGTGGCCAATGATACGCCATTCGGCCTGTCGCAGACGATATCGGGCGATCCCGCCAAAGCGGCTGAAATCGCGCCACGCCTGCGCGCCGGGATTGTTACCATCAACAGCTGGGGTCCCGATTCAAACGCGCCCTTTGGTGGTTACAAGCAGTCGGGCAATGGTCGTGAAATGGGTGTTTACGGCCTTCGCGAATTCATGGAAGTGAAGTCGGTTATCGGCGCACCGGCTTAAACGTCCCTTTCGCAGTGCAGCATTGAGCGCTAGGCGGGGCAGATGACGAGTCCCGCCGCCAACCCGCACGCACCACTAGGTCAGCGTGAATTCATTGTGCTTATTGCGGCGCTGATGTCGCTGCAGGCGCTTGGCGTTGACGCTATGCTGCCTGCTTTGCCCGCCATTGGGAAATCGTTACACGTTGTTGGTGAAAACACGACGCAGTGGGTGATTGCGTCCTACGTCTTTGGTTTTGGTTTTATGCAGCTGGTCTATGGCCCGCTTGCGGATCGTTACGGACGGCGGCCTATCCTGATTTTCACGATGATCGGGTTTATC
>JAYTWA010000362.1:0-12645 GCA_043743675.1 Sphingomonadales bacterium | reverse complement strand
TGGTGTTTGTGGGACGTCCAATTTTCAACGAAGTCTCTGCTTGGTGGACGCGGCGCGAGGCGATTGCCGCCAATAAGCGCGGGCGGATTTTCGGGATGCTGCTAATTGCGCTGGCCGTGCTGGTGGTCTTGCCGCTGGATCGCAGTGTGTCAGCGCCTGCGGTGCTGTCACCAATCGGGGACGCGCCCCTGGTCTCCGGCGACCCTGCGCAGATTGCTAAAATTCATGTTCGCAACGGCGACACTGTGGCGGTTGGTGCGCCGGTCATGACATTGCTATCGCCCGATCTGGACCGCGAAGCCGCGCTTCACCGTGTCGAAATCGCGCGGTTATCGGCACAGATGGATCGCGCGATGTCCGACGCGCAGGACATGTCGAACCGCGCTGTGCTCGAACGACAGCTACAAGGCGAGCGCGAGGGACTGGCGGGGACCGAGGTGCGGCAGGCAAAGCTCGTTCTGCGGGCACCGATTGCCGGAAAGATTGTCGATATAAATCCTGATATGCATCCCGGCCGCTGGTTAGGCGGGGCCGAGACTGTGGCGCGGATTGTAACGCCGGGTCGTTATGATGTGCAGGCCTATGCTGCGCAAGAAGACATATGGCGGCTGGAAAATGGGGCATCGGCGCGGTTTGTGCCGGATGATCCAGCGCAAACCTCCCATGCTGCAAAGCTCATCGAAACGGCAAGTAATGCCGCACAGACGATTGATCTGCCGATACTTGCCTCAACCTTTGGCGGGCCAATTGCGGTGGCCTCTTCGGACAAGGAAAAGCTGAAACCACGCAGTCCTGTTTCGCGGTTGCGATTGATCGCCGAACGCAGTGATGGTGGCACTGACACAGTTCAGGCTGTGCCGGGCCGGGTTATTATCGATGCGGCAGGGCAGAGCTTTTTGTCGCGCATGATCAAATGGGCGGGCAAGATTTTGGCACAGGAATGGTCTGTGACAGGCTAAGGGTTAGTTCCCCGTCCAGTTGCCGGGTCTCTTTTCGACGAAAGCTGCCATGCCTTCTTTCTGGTCTGCCGTGCCGAACAGGCCGTGAAACAGGCGGCGTTCGAAATTAATGCCTTGTTGAAGGGTGGTTTCAAAGGTCGCATTGACCATTTCCTTCGTCGCAATCGCGGCAAGCGGTGCCATGCTCGCGATGGCAGTTGCGGTTTTGATGGCTTCATCAACCAGATCAGCGGCGGGGACGATCCGCGCGACAAGGCCCGAGGCTTCGGCTTCGACGGCGCTCATCATCCGCCCGGTCAGGCACATTTCCATCGCTTTTGCTTTGCCGATGGCGCGGGTCAGGCGCTGTGATCCGCCCATGCCGGGTGTGACCGCCAGTTTGATTTCGGGCTGGCCGAACTTTGCGCCGTCGCCGGCAATGATGAAATCGGCCATCATGGCAAGCTCGCATCCGCCGCCGAGCGCAAAACCGTTGACTGCAGCAATCCACGGTTTGCGTGTGGCGGTCACGCGCTCCCACCCGGCAAAGAAGTTCTGGCCATACATGTCGGCAAAACTCTGCGCCTGCATCTCCTTAATGTCCGCGCCTGCCGCGAACGCCTTTTCGCTGCCCGTGAGGACAAGGCAGCGTTGGCCGGGGTCGGCATCATAAGCAGCGAACGCAACGATAAGGTCGGCGAGGGTCTGGCTGTTTAGGGCATTGAGCGCTTGAGGCCGGTTGAGCGTGATCAGCGTCACAGCACCGCGCGTTTCGACGAGGATGGTTTCGTAGGTCATAAAGGTGTCCATTCCTGGTCAGCAGGCAGCGGAGCAAAGATCGCATCGATAGCAGCGTCGGATATGTCCGACTGCCAGTGCGGCGCGTTGTCTTTGTCAATGATCAGCGCGCGCACACCTTCAATGAAATCATGCGTGTGCACCATCCGCGCGCCAATGGCATATTCCTGTTTCATTTCGGCCGCAAAGTCGGGCATCGCTGCACCCTCACGCAACTGGCGCATCGCGACAGCCATCGATAGCGGAGATTTGGACTGGAGCGTCGCCAGTTCCCTGGCGGCCCAATCCGACGGGTCAGCTTCGAGTGCGTTCATGACGCCCGCGACACTGTCGGCTGCGAACAGGCGATCAATATAGGTGCGGTTTTCAACAATGCGAGCAAGCGGCGCGCCCGTGCCATGCGATTTGAGCGTGGCCGCGATGTCATCGGCATTGTTGGACAGCGCTGTCAGAACAGCGGGCAGATCGCTGATAGCAACGTAATGTGTTGCCAATCCCACCGCGAGGCATTCTGCGCCGTCCAGCCGCGCGCCGGTCAGCGCGAGAAACATGCCGATTTTGCCCGGCAAGCGCGACAGATACCAGCCACCGCCCACATCGGGGAACAGGCCGATGCCGGTTTCGGGCATGGCAAAGCGGGTATTTTCGGTCGCCACACGATGAAGGCAGGGTAGAGCGATGCCAACGCCGCCGCCCATTGTTATCCCGTCCATGATCGCGATGGCGGGCTTTGAATACGTGAACAGCCGGTGGTTCATCCGGTATTCGGCGTGGAAGAATGCGCGGGCGTTTATACCATCGCTTTTACCCGAATCAGCCAGCATCCGAATATCGCCGCCTGCGCAAAAGCCTCTGCCCTCTGCGTGGTCGAAAACGACGGCCCTGATAGTGCTATCATTTTCGAAAGCAGCGAGCGCCTCGATTATACCAAGGCACATGTCAGTGGTCAGCGCATGGAGCGCCGCCGGGCGGTTGAGCCGGATGCGCCCAATCGCGCCTTTCTTTTCAACGATGAGGTCAGGCGTCACTGGCGCAACAAGTCCCGGCCGATGATCATGCGCATCACTTGGTTGGTGCCTTCGAGGATCGAATGGACGCGCAGGTCGCGCCAGAAGCGCTCGATGGGATAATCCTGCAGATAGCCATAGCCGCCGAACAATTGCAGCGCGCGGTCGACCACGCTCGACCCGGTGTCAGTCGCGAGGCGTTTTGCCATTGCCGAGAAGCGCGACTTGTCGGGCGCGTTCGCGGTGACTTTGGCGGCAGCGAGATACAAGAGCGCGCGGGCCGCTTCGAGTTCGGTGGCCATGTCGGCAAGCATGAACTGCGTGTTCTGGAATTCGGCAATGGGTTGTCCGAATTGCTGGCGGTCTTTGGTGTAGGCAATCGCTTCGTCGAGGCAGCGTTGCGCGCCGCCGAGCGAACATGCGCCAATATTCAAACGGCCGCCATCGAGGCCTGCCATGGCAAAGCGAAAACCGTCGCCTTCCGCGCCAACACGATTGGCCACGGGGACTTTAACATTGTCCATGACGACCTGAGCGGTGGGCGAGGCGTTCCAGCCGAGCTTGCGTTCGGGTGCGCCGAAGCTGAGGCCTTCCATGCCCTTTTCTAGGACAAGGCAGGAAATACCTTTTGGTCCGTCTGCCCCGGTGCGAACCATCGTTACATAGATGTCGTTGACGCCCGCGCCGCTGATGAACTGTTTTGTGCCGTTGACGACATAATGATCGCCGTCCAGCCGCGCGGTCGTTTTCAGCGCTGCTGCATCGGAGCCGCTGCCAGGTTCGGTCAGGCAATAAGAAGCGATTTTTTCCATGCCGACAAGTGAGGGCAGGAACCGCGCCCTGATTTCTGCCGAGCCAAAGCAGTCAATCATCCACGCTGCCATATTGTGGATCGAAATGAAGCTGGAGGTCGCGGCACACCCATAAGCCATGGCTTCCATGATGAGTGCCGCTTCGAGTCGGCCAAGGCCAATTCCGCCTGAGTCTTCGCTGACATAGATCGACGCAAAGCCAAGTTTGGCCGCTGATTGGATCGTTTCGCGCGGGAAAATATATTTATCGTCCCATTCGGCGGCGTGGGGCGTGATGGCGTCGGCAGTAAACTTGCGCGCCATATCCTGGATGGCGCGCTGGTCTTCGGTGAGGTCAAATTGTGTGGTCATAGCGCTGCTTTAATTGGGTTGTCGGAAAAGTCAGTATCGAACTTGTCTGTCGGGCAGCAAGGCAGCGGCGTGATTCGCATCGTCAGCGTGACCGAAAACATGATTTTTTGCACGGGACACGGCTGGTCGATATTTTGGGGCATTTCGACCTTGAATCAACGCGTCATCACGCAAAGAATTATATTGTCACAATTATTTAACCGATATATTACATTAAATGGCAGGCGAGAGAGGGCTGTATGCACTTTCCCGCTGATATGAATAACGAGGAACAAAATTCCGCTGTTATCCATTTTTTTGTTGTCGTGGCTTTGGTTTAATGCCATTGGCTTCGAAGAGTTCGCTACTGAGACGAATTAAGGGAGTTTACTAATGAGCGTTTCCAAGATCGCAACGTCAGCCATTCTGGCTCTGTCGCTTGTCGCTGTTCCAACCATCGCTGCTGCAGCTCCTGCCGCAAGCAAGCTTGCTGTTACGGCGCCAACAAGCGCAGTTGCTGCTCGAATTGGTTCGCCAGTGCGTCGCACGAGCAAAGGTGGCGGAAGCAGCATTGTTATCGCACTGCTCGCAGCAGCTGCAGTCATTGCAGGCATTGTGATTGCCGCCGATGGCAATGGCAAAGCAACAAGCCGTTAAGAAATTTAAAAATTACAAAAGGAGGCGTCTTGTGCGCCTCCTTTTTTGTTGTCGATGTTGACGGGTTAGTTTAGAGTAGGTATTATAAACTATATTAGTAAATTTATCTTTGCCACGACTTGCAACTTTAATTACCTACCTTGGCTACTAAGATAAATACTTTATCACAAAATAGCCAGATTGGCTGAAGAGTCGATACGGCGTTTGTAACTACTAGCGTTTACAATCCAATTGTATCTGAGTGCGGCATTTAAACAATTGATTTCTTTACTGGCCAATCGCTTTGACCGGTCATATAGCCAAGCGGGTTTTACGCTTATACTATACACGATTACTGGAACATGATGTTGGTCGAACGTCCAAGAGCTAAGTCAAAATTACATCATCAGTATCCACAAAATCGACGCAGACCCAGTGCATTGGCAATTGTTATTGCAGGGTACGCAATCATTCTTTCAATTTTTGGTGCTGCCGAAGTCACATGGGGCATGAGGGGCTTCGTTCTGGCTGCTACTGCAATGTTCTTTGTCCCAGCTGCAATAAAGTTTGGGGCATCAGCGGGGTGGGCCGTTTTGCCTCGGCTCGCACGCTTCGGTGCGATTATTTTTATTGTATTTTGTCTTATTCAGCTCGTGCCTATGCCATCCGCAATCTGGACCTTGTTTCCGGGTAACGAAAAACGTGCAGCCATCCTTGCTATTGCTGGGTTTGGCCATGCTTGGATGCCCTTGACGCTTACACCAATCGCATCTCTTTATGGCACGCTTCTCGCAATTTCGACGGTTATCTTGCTTTGTGGGCTTGCCGCTTTGCCGCGTAATGAGTTTCGAATGATTGTGGCGCTAACCTTCGTTATAGTTATTGTTGGGATCGCGATCGGCGTCGTTCAGGTCACGACCGCAGGGCAAGTCTTTGCATTTTATAGTGCGACTGACGCAGGGGCTCTTGTCGGCTTTTACGCCAACAAAAACCATATGGCCCTCGCCTTGGTCTGCTCGGTGCCGCTCGCGCATCTGTTGAGTGTCCGATCCACTGATACCGTGAAGCACGCCCACTTTGCCTTTCTAGGGTATTGGGCATTTGTCGCGCTCATCATTCCGTTGACGAATAGCAGAGCAGGATTGGCTATCGGTCTTCTCGTCTCACTGATCATGGCTTGGTGTCTTTTCGGAAAAGTGCGTACGCGCGCCAAAGTAGGCGGGTCGGTGATTGTTGCATTGATTGTAGCAACTTTTTTGCTGGCACCGCTTCCGGCAAGCCTTGTTGGTCGGCTGGATAGCGTAGCGGATGACCTTCGTTGGCCAATGCTGCTGCACAGCCTCGATGTCTGGCGCATCTATTGGATTTTCGGGTCGGGCCTTGGTAGTTTTGCCGACGTTTTTATGACTTACGAAAAGCTCGAGTGGCTGTTTCCGACTTACGTAAACAACGTCCACAATGATTATGTTCAACTCGGGATAGAGACAGGTATTTTTGGCTTGCTGTCACTGGGATTGTTTTTGCTCGGCCTTGCGAGTCTCGTGCCAGCAGGGTTGCGAGCGCACAGCGCTTCGGCGCGTGCATCTGCAATCGTTGGCCTGACGATTGTTTTGGCCTTCATGCTTCACTCGGTAGTCGATTATCCATTGCGTCGACCTGCCGCTCTATTGATCGCGATTATTGGCGTAGCGGCCCTATGTCGGGCCAGCGTCGCTGTTGTAGGTATTAGCGACTGTCAGCAAACACTATCAGGTCGCCACACAACGCCGGAACACCGCTAGACAAAGATGCTCGCCTAGCGCAGAGGAACCTAAGGAAAGCCGAGTTCGGCTAGCAGCCTTATGGTTTTGGCTCCGGCTTTCCGGGCTGGATCCGAGACAACTGAAATCGGGAGATTTTTGTGAGTTTGATGGTGTGTTCGAGGACGTTGCTAGGCTGCGGTCTTCTTATTGCGAGTCTGGGAGCGTGCTCTTCCAAGGTTGATTCGTCTATCAACTCTGCATCTTTCACGGCGCGCCCCGCACTCGATGCCGTGACGACACCACCGGTGGAAAATATCGCTACGGTGCCGGCAATAGCGCCGGTTGCATACCGCATAGGACCATTGGACGAATTGTTGGTGACAGTGTTTCGCGAACCCGATCTGAGTGCCAAGGACTTGCCCGTCGATCTCAACGGGTCAATTGCGCTGCCACTGCTCGGGCAGGTGCAAGCGTCTGGAAAGACATCAGCGGAGTTGGCCGCCGTCATTGCTCAGGGTTTAAATACTCGGTATTTGCGAGACGCACAGGTTGCCGTGTCGGTGACAAAACCAATTAATTTTAGTGTTACTGTCGATGGCGAAGTTAAAAAGCCCGGCGTGTACCAGATCCCAGGTAGCCTTACCCTCGTTCAGGCAATTGCGCTTGGTGAAGGCACTACCGAGTTTGCCCGACAGGACGAGGTTATCGTCTTTCGCACGATTGCCGGCCAGCGTTATGTAGCGCGGTTCGATCTACGCGAGATCCGGGCGGCACGTGCTCCCGACCCTGTAATCCAGCAGGCCGACGTTATTGTTGTCGGCTTTTCGCGGGGCACACGTCTTTTGCGTGACGTGATCATGGCCATGCCGGGCTTGGCTGGCGTTTTCATTGCACTGAGGTAATAGATTCGGAATTGAAATGAATGAAGTGAAAGTTGTAAGTCCTTCTGCGTGGGACAATGTCGCGCCTGACGTGTATGCTGGCGATGGTGAGACATCAATCAATCTTTTCGAGATATGGGCTGCGGTTTATCGTTCACGCTGGATTGTAATTGCAATTTTTGCTGCTTGTTTAGGCCTTGCTGTCGTCTATTCACTATTGGCAACTCGTTACTACGCAAGTTCTGCAACCATAGAAATCAAGCAGGAGGCCGAAAAGGTTCTGGGTACGGAGGCCGACCGCGAAGGCGCGGCGTCGAAGCTGGACCCGGATCGTTTTCTACAAACGCAACTTGACATCATCCGGAGCCGTTCGACAGCTAATGCTGTCGCAGAGTCACTGCGTCTTTATCGCGGGAACGCGTTCCTAAAGTTAATGGACGTTTCCGAGGAATTGGCGAATCGCGGTGTTCTGTCAGATCAGGAAGCAAAGCGTGAATTGGTCATCAAGACTCTGCAAAACCATCTGTCTGTGCAATTTACCGGTGAGACTCGGCTTGCGATTTTAAGTTTTTCAGCGCCTGACCCTCGCCTTGCCGCTCAAATTTCAAATTCGTACGCGCAAAACTTTATTCGTGGGAATCTGGCCCGCAAGCTTGACAGTTCTTCATACGCACTCGATTTCTTGCGCACGCAGTTAGCAGAAGCGCAAGCACGTCTTGAACGGTCTGAACGTGACGCGGTCACATACGCGCGTTTAAAGCGCATTGTTGATGCCAGCGACGCAGCATCGTCAGGACAGAGTTCGCAACCGAAGTCGCTTATCACTGCGAAACTCGTGCAATTGAATACTGCGCTTGCCCAAGCGTCGGCAGACCGGATTGGCGCACAGAAAAAATGGGAGCAGACAGCAGCAATTCCGATCATGACGATCCCCGAAGTTCTGACCAATCAAGCGATTCAGGGCATGCTGCAGAAACGTGCGGAAGCAGAAACGACTTATCGGGAGCAACTGTCAACGCGTCGTGAAGATTATCCAGCAGTTGCTCAGGCCCGTAGCGCAGTTGACACGATTGGGTCACAAATCAGCATTGTAGCCCGTAGCATCCGCAGTTCGATTCGCAATCAGTATGATGTGGCGCGTGAACGAGAAGTGCAGTTGCAGCGTACGCTCGACACGCTCAAAGACGACACGCTTACTGAACAGAATCAGAGCATACAGCTTTCGATTCTTCGGCGTGATGCCGAAACGAACCGCGCACAATATGATTCGTTGCTTAAACGCTTCAACGAGCTCAATGCCGAATCAGGTGTTCAAACGAACAATTTGGCCATCGTTGATAGAGCAGACGTGCCAGCACGGGCGTCGTGGCCGAAAACGCCGCTGAACCTTGCACTTGGTGCTGTTCTAGGTCTGTTACTTTCCGCCCTCGTTGTAATCGTGCGTGTCCAGCTGTTTGATGCTGTGCGGACACCGCATGATGTTACTGACCGGCTAGGGGTGCCGTTGCTTGGCACAATACCTGATCAGGAAAACTTACTTGCCGAACTCCGCGACGGTAAATCTGTTGCGAGCGAAGCGTTCAGCTCGATCCGAACCAACCTGTCGCTTGCATCGGCGCATGGCATTCCAAAAACAATGATGGTGACAAGTGCTCAGCAAGGCGAAGGTAAATCGTCGACGTGTCATGGGTTGGCGCTCAGCTTTGCTCGTCAGGGGCGACGTGTAATTATTGTCGACGTCGACCTTCGACGGCCGAATGCGCATCGTCTGTTTGAGCTGGAAAACAAGATTGGGCTAAGTCATTATCTTAGCGGTCAAGCAACCGTTGATCAGGTCATACGGCGGACGGGGGTAGACAATATTGATCTCATCACGGCAGGTGACATTCCGCCCAATCCGACAGAGCAGCTGTCTGGTGCAAATTTCAGTGCAATGATCGATCATTTGGGATCGCAATACGATGTTGTGTTGTTTGATGCAGCGCCGATCCTGGGCTTGGCCGATGCAGTGGTCATCGGTCACTATGTCGAAGTCGTTCTGTTGATTGTAGAGTCCGCCCGGAACACCATTCGTGGCGAGAGGTCCGCAATCGAGCGGCTCCATCAGGGAAGAGCGACGATTGCTGGCGTTATCTTGACCAAATTCAACGCCGCAAGTATGGGATACGGCAACAGCGAATATTATGGTTACAACTATAGCAAAGGTTTGGACCAAAAGCAGTGAAGGAATCGGTGGCATGGTCACGGTCCATAACTGTATTGCTAGCTATCGTTTGCGCAATCTTGTGTATCGGTTTCATCTGGCTCGGCTTGGCACCGGCGCAGGTGAGTTCTGTTAGCGGTGATTATAGGTTGCCACTTACTTTAGATGGCGAGATTTCACTGGCACCTGGAATCGAAGACGGTCAAATCTGGCAAGCTTTGCGGGCAAAGCCGCTAAATCAGGCGGTTGCGAATGCCGCCATGGTGACATCCATGGCACGCAGCTCAGCGATTGATAAGGCGGCTTGGCTCGGCGTTGTCGCGTCGCTGGGATGGCGAAATGTCACCGCTCAGCAAAATGTAATTGCGGCAGCAATTCAGCGCGATGATGTTCCGTCGATAGTGAGTTCAACCGACGCTTTGCTGCGCATGGAGAAATTGCCTGAAGAAGCTACTGTATTTATGAATCTGGCAGAAGCTTATCCGGAAACATGGCCGCGCGTGCTTTCGCTTCTTAAATCGAACGTATCATGGCGCCATAGTTATTTGGGACAAGCCAACCCGTCGATGCCGCCGGCCTTTTTGGACGGGCGTATCCGGACGGTTGTGGCTTTGCAAAACGCTGGAGATAGGCCTGATCGACAGCAAGTGCGCCCACTTGTTGCGGCGTTGGCAACAGTGGGGCGCTTCGCGGATTCTAGCCGTGTCTGGCGCACTTACATCGGCGACAATGAAAATGTGCTGTTCGACGTACGTTTCGAACGGGCGCTTGCTCAGATTGACCAACCCCTCACGCCACTGTCATTTGACTGGTCGCTGAACTTGGGCGCGGGATATACGAGCGATGTAACATCCGACGGCTTGGGCGGCAGCGTTTTGTCCGTCCGTTGGGACGGGCGCGGTGTCCCAGTCTTCTTTTCTCAGCAAACCAGCGCGGCACCGGGCAATTATGTCCTTCGAGCCCGCATTGAGGGAGATACTCAACTGTTCAATGAGCGGATCGGATTTCGCCTTCGATGTGGTGAGACGCTGGTTCCGTTCGAGTCAATTCGTTCATCAGGAAGCGTTGAACTGACATTTGTAACCAGCCAGCCTGTAAAATGTTCGTTTCCATTCCTCGAGGCTTATGGCCGCATCGGCAAAAGCGTTCGGCCTTTTGACGGCGCTTTGATAGCGATTTCAATGAGTGTTGCCAACGCGCCACCGCTTACGGCATCACAGAAAACGCCGTGACCAGAGTGTTGGTTACATGAAAGTTGCGCTGGTCCACTATTGGCTCGTTGGCATGCGCGGTGGCGAAAAAGTGCTTGAGTCCCTGTGTCGCATGTTCCCCGAGGCCGACATTTATACGCACGTTGCGATACCAGAACGGCTGTCGGATACGATACGCCGCCACAAGATTACAGAGACTTTTATTGCGCGACTTCCGTTCGCCCGCACTTGGTATCCGCGGTATCTTCCATTAATGCCGCTGGCGTTAGAGGCGCTTGATCTCACAGGATATGATTTAATTATTTCGAGCGAGGCCGGGCCAGCCAAGGGAGTAATTCCTGGACCTAACACTATCCATCTCAGTTATTGCCACTCGCCGATGCGTTATATCTGGGATCAGTACTATGTTTATAGGCAGTGTGCAGGTTTACTTACACGCATATTACTGCCATTTATTGCACATTATATTCGTGTATGGGACACAATATCGGCTACGCGGGTTGACCTTTTCATTGCTAATTCGCATTTTGTCTCAAAACGGATAAAGAAATACTATCGTAGGGAAGCATCAGTTGTCCATCCTCCGGTCATGGTTGATGAGTTTGTGCCAGTGCCCCCAAGTGAGCATAGCGACTATTACTTGTGGTGTGGTGAGCTGGTAAGCTATAAACGACCTGATATTGCAATAGAAGCTTTTAATGTCAGTCGTAAGCCTTTGATTATCATCGGTGATGGAGAACAGCGGTCAAAATTGCAAACGATGGCCAAGCCAAACATTGTATTTCTTGGGAAGGCTCCTTTCGAAATACTCAAGCATCATGCAGCGAGATGCCGCGCGCTGATCTTCCCAGGCGAAGAGGATTTCGGGATCGTGCCACTTGAGGTTCAAGCTTCCGGGCGTCCAGTGATTGCCTATGCAAAGGGCGGCGCGCTGGAAACAGTTATCGATGGGAAAACAGGAGTGTTTTTCACTGACGCGTCTGCGACGAGCTTGAACGAGGCTATCGAGAGGTTCGAAGAAAGCGATATCGGTTTGGATTGCGAGGTGGACTGCCGCAACAATGCACTACGTTTTAGCGAAAGTGCTTTCGTGGCCGGTATGAAAGCCGCACTCATATCTGTGAATGTTGATGCTGCTGTGAGGTTAAACGCAAAAAGACCCCAAGAGCTATCATCATGACACGTTCTGAAGCATTCATTCGGACTAACCGTCGAGTGTCATCGATGCGGCAAAAATCTATGATACAACGCAATCCGAAATCCCAGTTTGTTTCAATGCCACATCAGATTATATCGCAGAAAGTCGAGATTTCTGTACAGATACCGCGTATTTTTATAAGCTATTTATTGGTTCTCATATTTCTAACGTCAAGTTTTGACATCTTTCTCAATATAAAAATTGAAGGTATACAGATACGCATTTCACAATTTTTAGAACTGGGATTTCTTTTCTGGGCGGTGCTGACAACCAATTATTTACATAAGCCCACATGGCCGTTGGGCTTTGGATACGCTCTTATATGGGCCACATTTGTCGTGATGTGGACACCAAACACATTTGATCTAGGGTTTTCTATAGCATATTCGCTCTGGCTGATAATGTCTTTGCTAAAAATATTTTTTATCTGTCAAATTCTGAAAGAAAAAGTCACTTTAATATTTGTATACCGTGCTTACGTTATGACTTTTGTTGCTATTTCTGTGTTTGGTATAATCCAGTTCGCCGTGGGCCGCCTCGGAATATCACTTCTTGTTGTGCAATGGTGGTTTGCTGGATTTCCGCGTGTAAATGGCTTCTCATATGAACCAAGTTATTACGCGACATATTTAATATCTGGATGGGGTATGTGTGTGTATTTGCTAGAAAAAAATAATACCTTGTTTTTACGATATATTAACATCATTAATTTTGGCATTGTGTCAATGGCACTTCTTCTTTCGACATCAAGAATGGGTGTTTTAATTGTAGGATTTTATGCGCTATTCTATATATTGCGTAAGATTTATCGAATAATATTCTATGCTAAAGTCAGCAAAACGGATCTAAGAATCATAATTGGTGGAATATTTTTGGCAGGACCACTTGC
>JAYTWA010000361.1:0-3143 GCA_043743675.1 Sphingomonadales bacterium | reverse complement strand
GCGACAAACGGAATCCCGGGGGCCGTGCAATATCTTCCCGGTCAAACCTTTTTCAAGGCAGGCACCGGCATTGCCGACAACTGGTCGCAAAAAAACCGGTCTTATTCACTTTTCGGTCAAGCTGATTTTGAAGTCACTGATCGCCTGACACTAACGGGTGGCCTTGGTTATTTGAATGACCGCAAGCAGGTCGTATCTTCGGTCGTGCTCGATGATGCATTCTCGCTCCTCAACCTGAACAATATCCCGCGTCTTGGCTTCCTGCCCTTTAACACATTGCCGCCATCAATCGCGGGATGCTTGCTGCAAAAAGGATTCAATCCAGCAACGAGCGGTGGGCAGGTTCCCGTTAATCTGTTCGGTGCTGGACTCGGAACTTCGCTACCTGGCCCTGGCAGTGCGCCCTGCCCCGCATCACCCGCGGGCGTGAACCCGTTTGCGCTGAACAGTGCGCAGTTCTTTTATGGCGACACGGCAAACCATGCGCCGGTGAACTTTCCAAACGCGACCGAAACCGGCATCCGCAACGACAGCAAGATCGTTTACGCCGCGCGCATTGCGTATGACTTTGACATCGTGAACGCTTACCTCAGCTACTCAAAAGGCTGGAAGGGCGCGGCGTTCAACCTGTCATCAGATAGTCGCCCGCCAACGAACGGCGTGGGTCGTTCGGCCAATCCTGAAGACGTCACCGTCTATGAGTTGGGGATCAAGGCGAAGTTCCGCGGTGGTTTTGCTAATCTCGCACTGTTCCAGCAGAAGATTGACGGGTTCCAGTCCAACCAGTTCAATGGCCTCGGCTTCGCACTCGTCAACGCTGGCAGCCAGTCTGTCAAAGGTGTCGAATTCGATTTCGCCTACAAGCCGGTTCAGCCACTCGCACTGACGTTCGCGCTGACATGGCTCGATCCGAAATATGACAGCTTCACCAATGCACCTTGCGTGAATTACGACCCGGTCTGCGCCGTCAATCCAACCACCGGATTGCGCCCGACGTTCCGTAATCTGACGGGCAAGAAACCGGCAGGCGTCGGACAATGGAACATCAGCACGTCGGCGACCTACACTCATGATTTTGGCGGAGGTATTTCGGCCTATATCCGCGGCGAATATGATTATGTCAGCAAATTCCAGCTGACCGAGCAGGTTCCTGAATTGTGCCCCGACGGCACCAATTGCGGCACGACCACGGTCAACACGGTCAACGGCAGCATTGGCTTGACTGACGAGAACAATAAGCTCGACATCATGCTCTGGGTCCGCAACCTGACGAAGAATAATTATTATCAGTCGGCATTCCCGACCGTTATTCAAACGGGCAGCTTTAGTGCTTACCCTAACCAGCCGCGCACCTATGGCGTAACGCTGCGTAAGTCTTTTTAATTTCCCTGTTCCCTCAATGGGTTGCAGAGCCCCGGCATGGCAACATGCCGGGGTTTTTCAGTCACGCGTTAAAGGATAAACGAAGCTCTTTCGGCGGTGTTTGAATCAGTGCCAATATGTACCGCGTATCGGCCCGGCTCGATACGCCACTTGTGCATATCCGGGTCGCGCCAAGAAAGGCTGGCGACAGGAAACGAAATGCGCACAACACGCATTTGACTTGGCGCAAGCGCAACGCGCGTGAACGCTTTCAGTGCCTTCGGCCAGCGATCAACACCGCCCGGCGGCGATATAAAAACAAAAACCGGGGTCTCGCTGGCGCGCACGCCCATATTCGTCACGGCGGCGGAAACCTCAATGGTGTCGCCCGCCACGCGACACTTGACGGCGCGACAGCTAAATTCGGTATAGCTTAAGCCGTGGCCGAAAGCGAAACGCGGGGCAACGCCGTCGCGTGCGAACTTCGCATACCCATGCCATTGGTCATAGGTGATTGTGGTCGCGTCGCGGTCGAACGCCGGATAATCTTTGGCGCTGCGAGCGATGGTGAAGGGCAGCCTTGCCGACGGTGAAACAGCACCAAACAACAAATGCGCCAGCGCAGTGCCGCCTTGTGCACCCGAATAAAAAGTCTGGATTATAGCGCCGACGTGATCGTGCCAGCCTTCGACAAGTACTGCGGACCCGGCGACGATCACAACAACCACCGGCTTGCCGCTGGCAATCGCCGTTTCGATGAGTGCAATCTGCGGCGTTGGCAGGCCGAGGTCGAGCCGATCACCCCCAATCGACTGGGGACGCGGACGGCGGGCTGTTTTGACCGCTTCGGGGACGTGGCTCTGGTCAGCGCTGCCCTCCTGCCCCAATGTCAGGTCGCCGGGAATGAACTCGCCCTCCTCCTCTGCTGTGTAACCGACAACCACAACAACGGCATCGGCAGAAGCTGCGGCAAAACCTGCTGCGGAAAGGTCGCTTTCATCGCCGGTCACAATCCGGTCTGCGCCAAGGTAAGTTGAGAGTCCTTCCAACGACGTCACAACGTGCGGTGCGCGGACACGGCTCGATCCATTGTCACCGGTGTTTGCCAATGTAGCGAGCCGACCGAGCACAGCCAGCTTCGTCGTTGCCTGTCGATCAAGCGGCAGCATGCCTGTATTGGCAAGAAGCACAGCCGATTTCTCCGCTGCTTCCAATGCCAGTGCAAGATGGGCGTCACTCGTGACCAGTGACATCGGATAGTCGGGCAACGGGTCTTCAGCACAGGCAAAGCGGTATTGCGTTGAGAGGATACGGCGGCATGCCGTATCGATGACATGCGGTTCGATGTCGCCACTCTCAACTGCTGCGATAAGTTTTTCGCCGAAAACCAAAGGCTCTGGATTTTCGATGTCGAGGCCAGCAGCTGCGCCATAGGGCTTATAGACGCCCATAACCCAGTCCGAATGAACAAAGCCGGTAAAGCCCCATTCGCCGCGCAGAATGTCAGTCAGAAGCACCCGGCTCTGGCCGCAATACTCACCGTTAACCTTATTATACGCGCTCATGACACTTGCCACACCCGCATCGATGATGGTCTTGAAATGTGGTAGATAGACTTCGTGCAGCGCACGTTCGTCGATCCTGACATCAACCGTGAAACGGGCATTTTCCATGCTATTCAGCGCAAAATGTTTGACCGTCGCAATCACGTTGTGCGCTTGCAAGCCGACACCAAGTGCTGCCCCCATCGCCCCCAAATGACATGGATCTTCGCCATAAGT
>JAYTWA010000360.1:0-5206 GCA_043743675.1 Sphingomonadales bacterium | reverse complement strand
TGAGGACCGACTGGGTAATACCGAGGGTGAAGTCACGATTGGCGTGGTCGGTAAATATGTCGGACTTCAGGATGCGTATAAATCGCTTCATGAGGCATTGGTGCACGGCGGCATCGCCAATCGGGTGCGCGTGAACATAAAATGGCTTGACGCTGAAATATTTGAAACGGGCGGTGATCTAGCGGCGCAACTCGAGCCTATGCACGCCATTCTCGTTCCTGGCGGCTTCGGTGAACGCGGGTCAGAAGGTAAAATTGAAAGCGTGCGTTTTGCGCGCGAACATAAAGTGCCGTTTTTCGGCATATGCCTCGGTATGCAAATGGCCTGTATCGAAGGGGCGCGAAATACGGCGGGCATCAGTAAGGCATCGACCACCGAGTTTGGCGCGACTGACGAACCTGTGGTCGGCCTGATCACCGAATGGATGAGTGCCGAAGGCCTGCAAAAGCGCGAGGCTGATGGCGACATGGGCGGCACGATGCGGCTTGGCGCTTATCCGGCGAAGCTCGGTGGCAACAGCCGGGTTGCCGGTATTTATGGCGCGTCAGAAATCAGTGAACGCCACCGCCACCGTTACGAAGTCAATGCACATTACAAGGACGCGCTCGAAGGACAGGGGTTGATCTTCAGCGGCATGTCGCCCGACGGCACTTTGCCCGAAATTGTCGAGCGCCCCGATCATCCGTGGTTCGTCGGCGTCCAGTTTCACCCCGAGTTAAAATCAAAACCATTCGATCCGCACCCGTTGTTTGCGAGTTTCATCGAAGCGGCAGTGAAGCAGAGTCGGTTGGTTTAAGGCGCTACGACTAGACATGCGTTGCCCACTGCTTTGACCGATGCACACAGTTTATCAGCGGCGGCGCGGTTTGGCAGCGGCCCGGCTTGCAAACGCGTGACGGCGCCAGCAGGTATAATAAAGCTTTGATACGGTCCCAGTGCGCCGATGCGGCCTTGGAGTGATCGCCATAGTGCGGACGCGCCTGACGCATTGCCAAATGCACCAAGCTGCACGCGCCATGCGCCACCGACCGCTACCGCTGCACGCTGGGCTGGTGTGACGGCGGCAACGACGAGTGGTTTGTAAACGTCGGGCTTAATCACGGGTGGTTTGGGTGCACCTGCTACGCGCGAAGGCGCGGTTGGCGTCACTGCAATTGGGGTGCCGACCGGATCAACGCCTTTGTCAGCGGCATTGTCAAAAACTTGCGCAAGCCGAAGGCCGCGCTGGCGCTGGTCGAGCGGAATATATTGGTCAAGCTGGGCAAGTCCCGCTTTTGCCGCAGCGACATCGCCTGACGCTGCGCGCGTCATCATGGCATAGGAACGGACCCAGTCTTTTTGAACCATGTCGCCGTTGAACAGCAAAGTTGCGAAAACATATTGTGATTGCGGAAAGTTATTGCCCGCCGATTCCTCGATATAGGGAATAGCTTCCTGTCGGCGGCCGTTCTGGAACAGCGTCAGGCCATACGCATTGCGCGCGCGCTCATGCCCCTGATCGGCGGCCTTCTTAAACCAGCTTTCGGCCATTTGCGGGTCAACCGGCACACCGCGACCAAGGCGATACGCCTGCCCCAGATTATATTGCGCATCAGCATCGCCCGCGATGGCAAGCGGTCGCCACGCGCCGACAGCGTTGGCGAAATCACCGCGCGTGTAAGCATCAATGCCGGCTTTGACGTCGGCCAATGCAGGCATCGCGAATGTTGCTGTGATAATAGCGCCAATTATCAAACTGTTGCGACCTTGCATCACGCCTACTCCCTCAACTCACGCGTTCCATGCCACGCAACTGGTTAATGCGCCCTTAGCATATCAACTCGATCCGCCAAGCAATCGGCAACACCAATGTTAACCCTATCTTAGGTCCCGCCGTGGCACTGATGTGTCGGAACGGACGATTATCCAAGGAATCCAGATGCGCGTATTGGCAATGGCATCGCAAAAAGGTGGATCGGGCAAGACAACCCTGTCTGGACATATTGCGGTGCAAGCACAGTTGGCCGGGGCCGGCCCCGTTGTCCTGATCGACATCGATCCGCAAGGGTCGCTGGCCGATTGGTGGAACGAACGCGAGGCTGAATTGCCTGCGTTTGCGCAGACCACGGTTGCGCGATTACAGGCCGATCTCGAGATGCTGCGGCAACAGGGTTTCCGCCTTGCCGTCATTGATACGCCACCAGCCATTACGATGGCGATACAGAGTGTCATTGCGGTTGCCGAACTTATTGTCATCCCGACCCGACCGTCACCGCACGATCTGCGCGCTGTCGGCGCCACTGTTGACCTATGCGATCGCGCGGGCAAGCCATTGCTATTTGTCGTCAACGGCGCAACGCCAAAGGCCAAGATCACTTATGAAGCCGCTGTTGCGCTGTCGCAGCATGGCACGGTTGCCCCGGTGACCATCCACCACCGCACAGATTTTGCTGCGTCAATGATCGATGGCCGCACCGTGATGGAATGCGATCCCAAGGGCCGTTCAGCGAACGAAATCCGCGAATTGTGGGACTATGTTTCGGATCGCCTCGAAAAGAATTTCCGCCGCACAGTGTTTTCAGCACCCGGCACGTCGGCATCGCCTGCTGCCGCACAACGCCCATCCGCCGGTGGCTTTGGCCGCCGTGTGGTCGGGCAGTGAGGGGCGCTATGATGACCGAACCAAAACCACTCGCATCGCTCTCCTCGGGCCTTCTCGCGCGCAAAGGTCAGGCCAAACCTGCCATGCGCCCGCAAGGGTTCGCCGGTTTCGGCATGGCTGCGGCAAGTGCTGCGCATGACGATCTTGGCTGGAACGATATGGGGATCGAACAGATACAGCCATCGGCTGACATCGTCCCAATCCACGCGGCGATAGAACCCGAAGCAAAAGCACCGGTTGCTGTCCATCGCCAGCAGGAAGAGATCGCCCGCGAACTCGCACCGGTTAAACGCAACCTCGTTCGTGCCGCCGCCGGTTCGAAGGGCAAAGCCGCCTTCACGTTACGGCTCGACCCCGAACGGCATCTTCAATTGCGATTGGTCTGTGCTGTCCAGCATCGTTCGGCGCAACAGGTTGTGATTGCCGCGCTCGACGCATTTCTTGCGACCCAATCCGATACGGCGACCTTCGCCGCATCAAAATCCGCCTCCAAGCGTTGAAGGAAACGACGATGATTTCAACCCGTTTCGTCAAACTCGCCGTATCTGGTCTTGCTCTTGGCTTGTCGCTGACCGGGGGGCATCCCATTGGCACGACGCAGAACGAAGCATCGCCCGAAGCCAAGCAGCTGAAAGTCGCTGCTGAAGCCGCAGCGCGTGCGAACGTGGCGCTATCGTCGCTAAATTATCGCGGCGCGATCAAGGCAGCGGAAATGGCGGTTGAATATGCGCCGCGCGATGCTGCTTATCGGATGCTGTTGGGACAGGCCTATCTTGGCGCTGGTCGCTTTGCATCGGCGGGGACGAGCTTCTCCGATGTTTTGACGCTTTCGCCGGATAATGCGCGTGCGGCACTTAACCTGGCGCTGACAGAAATTGCGCAGGGCAAGCGTGATCAGGCACTTTCAACACTATCGGACTATCGTGAAAAACTAGCAGTGTCGGATTTCGGCCTTGCGATGGGACTTGCCGGAGACGTTGATACGGCGATCAACACGCTTGAAGGTGCGATCCGTGGCGGCGCGACCGATGCCAAGACGCGGCAAAATCTTGCACTTTCCTATGCCATGGCCGGTCGCTGGTCGAACGCGCGTGTCATGGCGATGCAGGACTTGTCAGGTCCCGACGTCGACAATCGCATTGCGCAGTGGGCGAGCTTTGTCCGTCCAGCCGCGAGTTCGGATCAGGTCGCGTCGCTGCTGGGCGTGAAGCCAACAGACGATGCGGGTCAGCCGACTCGCCTTGCACTGAATGGTTTTGTGGATACCGCAGTGGCTTCGGCTGATGCTGCTCCGGCACCAGTCATAAGCCAGCGTCCTGAAACCCAGACAGCAATGGCCGTCGAAGCGCCAGCGGCTATAGCGTTTGAAGCACCGGTAGTCGCGCCGGTCTATGCGGCGTCGGGCGTTGTCATGGGTGAACGTCGCGAGGTCGTGCAACCGTTGCCGTCATCCTATACAAATTATGCATCATCGGCGCGGGTTATTCGTGCCGACTATGCACCAGCCAAACAAATGATCGTGCCCAAAGTAAAACCGGCACCCTCAATCACGGCCGCTGTTGCGCCATTCAAAGCAGCGCGCGGTGTCGAAGCCGGTAAGTTCGTCGTTCAGTTGGGCGCGTTCGAAAATGCATCGGTGTCGCGCGATGCCTGGAAGCGTATGGCAGCCCGCTACAGCCTGACGGGTTATGATCCCGCAAATAGTGCCGCAAAAGTTGGCGGCGCGAGCTATGTTCGCTTGGCTGTTGGTGGATTCGTCAGTCGAGTAGAAGCCAATGGCGTCTGCACGCGCATCCGCAATGCCGGGGGAACATGCTTTGTGCGTGGTCTGCTCGGTGATGCGCCCGCACAATGGGTGCAGCGTGGTATGCCCAAGAGCGCCAAGCCAATCCGCGTCGCTTCACGCTAACTGATCGTCCGACCGCCTTTGATCGTCCGCACGGCTTTCCCCTGAACGGGAAGGCCGTCGAACGGCGTATTCCCGGCGTCGGAACGGAAAGCGCTTGCCTTGATCTGCCATGGCTTGTCGGGTGCAAACAGGCACAAGTCCGCTGGTGCGCCGACGTTTAGCGTTCCCGCATCAACACCGAGGATTTTTGCGGGGTTGGCGCCGGTAAGCGCGAACAGGCGCTCCATCGTAATTGTGCCATCACGGACGAAGCCGAGACCCAGCGTCAATAGCGTCTCTGCCCCTGCCATACCGGGTTCGGCATCAGCGAAGGGGAGGCGTTTGGCTTCTGGGCCGCGCGGGTCGTGACCTGAACACAGGACGTCAATGGTCCCGTCCGATAGCGCTTCGAGGCAGGCTTGCCGGTCGTCGTCGCTGCGCAACGGGGGCGAGAGGCGGGCGAAAGTGCGGAAGTCGCTGATCGCAATGTCGGACAGCAGCAAATGCGCGGGCGTTATGCCGCATGTGACGGGCAGTCCGCGCGATTTGGCGCGGCGGATGCGCTCGAACCCGGCTCGGGTTGTGACTTGGCGGAAGTGTATTGCGGCGCCTGTGTCTTCGGCAAGCATGATGTCGCGGGCAATGGCGATGGCTTCGGAAAAGGCAGGCGCAGCGGG
>JAYTWA010000359.1:0-3027 GCA_043743675.1 Sphingomonadales bacterium | reverse complement strand
GGCCATGTCATTTTCCACCACGCGCCGTCCAAAGTCGCGATGGTTGGCGACGTGTTGTTTCAGGGATCGATTGGCCGCACCGATTTCCCGATGGGCAATCATCAGGATCTTCTCGACGCCATCGTCACGCGCCTGTGGCCGCTGGGGGGCGACACCAATTTCGTGCCCGGCCACGGCCCCATGTCGACCTTCGCCCACGAACGCGCGACCAACCCCTATGTCGCTGACCGCGTCCTTTCTGGAAGCTGACAACTGCATTTCGAAGGTATTCAGGGCCAACTGCGTAATTGTCATGTGTCTTCAAGAAAGACACGAAGGAGTATGACATGCGTAACATTATCGTAGCCGGCCTTATGGCGACATCGCTGCTTCCGGCGGCAGCACAGGCCCAGCGTATCGACCGTGGCGAAGCGCGCGAACTACACCGTGACCGCGCCGACATCCGCGACGAGCGGCGCGACCTGAACCGCGCTTATCGCAGTGGTGACAAACGCGACATCCGTGACGCCGCCCGCGAATATCGTGGTGCGCGCCAGCAATATCGCGAAGACCGCCGGGATGCCTTGAGTGACGGCAACCGTAACTGGGGCCGCAACGACTGGCGCGGTTATCGCGAGACCAACCGCGCTCTTTATCGCGGACATGGCTGGCGGTCGGACTATCGCTACCGGTCATTCAGCCCCGGCGTTCGCATTGATGTGGGTTACTACAACCCGCGCTATTATGTGAATGATTACAGTCGTTATCGCTTGCCGCGCCCCGGCTACAACCAGCGCTGGGTGCGCCATTATAATGACGTCTTGCTAATCGATGTGCGTAGCGGCTTTGTCGTCGATGTGATCCGCAATCTTTACTGGTAACGTTAGATTATTTGGGCGACGGCTCGGTAGACTCCCTGCTACCGGGCCGCTTGCCGTTCCGTGAAGTGCTTTCTGCACAATGCGACGTAGCGATCATTGCCGCCCACTTCGACTTGCGCACCTTCGCGCACGGCTTTTCCCGACGCATCGACGCGCAAGTTCATTGTCGCTTTGCGCCCGCACTCACAGACTGATTTCAATTCAACGAGGCTGTCGGCAATCGCCAGCAACGCCGCGCTGCCGGGGAACAATTGCGCCTGAAAATCGGTGCGCAATCCGTAGGCCAAGACGGGGATGTTGAGCTCGTCACAAACTCTAGCGAGTTGCAGCACTTGATCGCGGGAAAGCCACTGCGCTTCGTCGATCAGGACACAGGCAAGCGGTCCTTCAGATTGGATCGCCTCGAACAAACCAGTCGTTGCGTCAAACAGGTGCGCCGCAGTTTCCAGCCCGATCCGCGACACCACCTGCCCGCGGCCATCCAGCGCACCGGTCCACAACATTGTCTTCATGCCGCGCTCGCGATAATTGAAATCGGCTTGGAGCAGCGTCGTCGATTTTCCCGCATTCATCGAGGCGTAGTAGAAATAGAGCTTGGCCACTCAGGACAGATCCTGCGCAACCTTTGGTGCGCGGAGCAGCTTGTCGATATGGCTGCCTTCGTCGAAACTCTCGTCGGCCAGAAACTTCAGCTTGGCCGCATATTTGTTGTTCACTCGCCGCGCGACTTCACTTTGCAGATAGGCCGTGTTGGTTCGCAATGCCTTGATCACGGCCTCCTCGTTTGCGCCGAGCAACGGTTTAACGAATACCGTCGCATGGCGAAGATCGGGCGACATGCGGACTTCGGTGACGCTGACAACATGCTTGGCAAGCACATCATCATGTACATCCCCGCGCGCGAGAATGTCGGCCAGCGCATGACGCACGGATTCGCCGACCCGAAGCGTGCGGACGGAGCGGGTTTCGGGTGTCGCTGCCTTCATGCGCTAAAGCGTCCGCGCACGTTCCTCGACTTCGAATGTCTCGAGGAAGTCGCCCGCCTTGATGTCATTGGTCGCATCGAACGTCACACCGCATTCGAGGCCCGATTTGACCTCTGCCACGTCATCCTTGAAGCGGCGCAGCGAGTTGATCTGGCCGTTGTAAATGATGACATCGGCACGGGTGATGCGTGCCTTGAGGTTCTTGCGGATTGCGCCTTCGGTGACGAGAAGCCCGGCGGCCTTGCCATGTTTGCCGGCCGCAAAGACGTCCTTGATCTCAGCACGCCCCACCACATGTTCGATCATTTCGGGGCCAAGCTGTCCGGCCATCGCGTTGCGCACCTGATCGGTAAGATGATAAATCACGTCGAAATACTGAAACTCGACGCGATCCCGTTTGGCCAGCGCTGCGGCTTTGGTATTCGGGCGGACATTGAAGCCGATCACCGGCGCACCCGACGCCGCGGCCAGTTGCACGTCGCTTTCAGTGATCCCGCCGACGCCCGCGCTCAGCACGCGGACTTTGATCAGGTCGGTCGAAATCTTGTTCACCGCGCTGACGATGGCTTCGGCCGAACCCTGAACATCGGCCTTCACCACGATGGGATATTCCATCGCCTTGGCAGCACTCAGATTGGCGAACAGGTTTTCCATGTCGACGGGTGCCGAAACGGTGCGCTTTTCGGTGGCAAGATTGGCGCGATAGAGCGCAACCTCACGTGCTCGCGCTTCATTTTCGACGACCGACATCGGATCGCCTGCGGAGGGAACGCCCGACAGGCCGAGGATTTCGACGGGCATTGACGGTCCAGCTTCCTTGATCTGCTGTCCCTTGTCATTGATCATCGCGCGAACCTTGCCCGACTGCTGACCGACAACGACAATGTCGCCCACCCGCAACGTCCCGCGACGCACGAGAATGGTGGCAAGCGAACCGCGCCCCTTGTCGAGCTTGGCTTCGATAACCGACCCTTCAGCGGCACGATCCGGATTGGCCCTCAGTTCAAGCAACTCTGCCTGAAGCTGGATTTTCTCGATCAGCGTATCTAGGCCGGTTTTCTTGAGCGCCGACACTTCAACATCCTGCACGTCGCCCGACATTTCTTCGACGACGATTTCATATTGAAGCAGCGCCTCACGCACCTTTTGCGCGTTCGCTTCGGGCTTGTCCGATTTGGTGA
>JAYTWA010000358.1:0-8879 GCA_043743675.1 Sphingomonadales bacterium | reverse complement strand
CGCGCGCCCTGCCAATCGCTCAGTGGCTTTCCGGTCGAACGCACAACTTCCAGCGCCCGCATCACCCGCGCGCTGTCCGCCGCTGCTAGCCGCGCCGCTGCCGCTGCATCCTCGCGCTGCAGCGCTTCATAAGCATTGCTGACGGTCATCGTACGAATCTCGGCGCGAACCTCGGGATCAATCTCGGGTACGGGCGCAATGCCGTCGAGCAAAGTCCGGATATAAAGCCCCGTTCCGCCGACAAGGATCGGTAACAGCCCTATCGTATGCGCCTCGGCAACGGCATATCTTGCATCAGCTGCCCATCGCGCCGCCGAACATGCGTCTGCGCCATCAATATACCCAAATAACTTGTGTGGATGACGCGCTTCCTCCTCCACCGAAGGCCGCGCCGTTACAACGCGCAAGTCTCGATAAACCTGCATCGAATCGGCATTGATGATTACTGATGGCGTCTGGTCGGCCAGTGCCATCGCCAATGCAGACTTGCCGCTGGCAGTCGGCCCTGCGATGAGCACAAGTGGAGGATTTTTCATGTTCATTGCAACGCTTGTAGCAACAGATCGTTTGATGCGCAGCGATGTTAACGCGGTTGTGAGCGATCTTGCAGCGGTCAACTGCCAACCTTCGGGATGGCGCTGGCTTGATGAAGATATTGCAGCAGACGTCAGTTTTTCAAATGACTCCGCTCAGGCGAAAATTGTCTTGGAGCATCCCGATTGGCGGTTCGATTTGATGGTGCAATCTGAAGCCGGGCGCGCAAAAAGCTTGTTGGTCGCCGACATGGACTCTACCATGATCACGGTGGAGTGCATCGACGAACTCGCCGACTATGCAGGCCTGAAGTCTCAAGTCTCCGACGTTACCGAACGCGCGATGCGTGGAGAGATCGACTTTGCGGGCGCGCTGCGGGATCGTGTCGCGCTGCTCGCAGGGATGAAGGAAAGCGTCATCGCCGAATGCTTGCGCGAACGGGTCAAACTTATGGGCGGCGCGAAAGACTTGATCACTGCATTCCGTGGGGCAGGTGGCGAAGCAATCCTTGTCTCCGGCGGGTTCACCCATTTCACCGGGCCCGTCGCGGCCGAAATCGGTTTCAACCGCGCGATTGCGAACCGTCTAGTCGTGAGAGACGGTGTGCTGACCGGCGAAGTCGAAACGCCGATTGTCGATGCGCAAACCAAGAAGGGCGTCTTGCTCGAAGCGCTCAAAGGCCGCGATCCATCGATCAGCATCGCCATTGGCGACGGCGCAAACGACATTCCGATGATCGAAGCCGCCGGCCTTGGCATTGCCTATCACGCAAAACCCAAAACCATCGCAGCTGCCGATGCTTGCGTCCGCTTTGGCGATTTGAACGTCGTGCGCTACGCCCTCGGATTATAGGAGAGATACGATGACCATTTCACTTTATGATGCGACAATCCCGGGGTTTCAGCAGGGCATCGGTGCTGGCCTCGGCCTGCTCGCAAAGGCCGAGAAGCATTGCGCCGACAATGGGATCGGCGTCGAAACAATGCTGGAGGGCAAATTGGCCGACGACATGTTACCATTCGGTTATCAGATAAAAGCACTTTGGCAGCACTCAACGATGGCGATTGATGGTGTTCGCGCTGGCGTTTTCAGCCCAGATCGCAGCCCCTGGCCGACCAGTTTTATAGGGCTGACCGAAGGCTTGAACAGCGCCCTAGCCGCACTCGCCGACGTCACGCCCGAAGAAATGAGCAGCTTTGTCGGTCGCGATATGGCTTTCGTCATGGGCGAACGCCGCATGGAATTTACGGCTGACGGTTTCCTGCTGTCGTTCAGCAAGCCAAACTTTTATTTCCACCTCACAACCGCCTACGCAATCATGCGCAATAAAGGCGTGCAAGTCGGAAAGACAGACTTTCTGGGTCGCCCGCGCCTTAAAGGCTAGGCAGGACTAAACATGCCAGTCACCTCATCGAGGACGTGCAGCACCCCTTCGCTCAACGCAAAATAACTGCCGCGCAGTTTGAGTACACCCGCTGCCTCGCGTTCGCGGATGCATTTGAACGTACGCAGGTTACGAAGGCTGACTTTGACGCTTTCCAATTCAAGTGCGCGCACGGCCGCATCACCGGTGCCATGGTCAGCAATAATCTGGTCGCGTGCGTCGTCAAGCAAGTCGATCCAATGCGCAATGAAGCCGCCTTCGCCAACGGCTGCACCTTCAAACCGGCGCGACAATGCAGCCGCGACGCCGCCACATCCGCCATGGCCCATCACCATGATCTGTGGCACTTCAAGCTGAGTCACCGCGAACTCGAGCGCCGCCGATACACCATGCCGCCCGCCATCAACTTCAAAAGGCGGCACCAGGTTGGCGACATTGCGCACCACAAACATTGCACCCGGCGGCGTATCGAATATCGTCGCAGGGTCAACGCGGCTGTCCGAACAGGCAATGACCATGATGCGCGGCTTCTGCCCCGTTTCTAACGCGGCCCAGCGTTCGCGTTCGGCCTGCCAGTCGTTGGCGCGGAATCTGTGATAACCTTCGATCAGCTGTTCCATGGTGTCAGCCGAACCGCTCGCCGCGAATAACTGCGACATCGCCAACTGAAACAAGCAAACCATGACTGTCGAGCACGGGCGCCAAAGCATCAAGCAAGGCGTCAGCGCGATCGGTTGATGCAATGGCCAGCACAATGACTTTGCTTTGCGCGCCGCTCAGCCGGTCCTCGCTCCAATCGCCTGCACGGCCACGACCCGACAGCGCTGAAATAACGGTATGGCCGCTGATCCCGGCAGCTACGCACGCCGCAGCAATGCGCGGCACCAAGGGCGCATCCGTCAGGATTTCAATGCGTTTGCGAATAACCATGTTCATCATAGGCTCCCTAATGTCTGCGCGAGCCACGCAAAGAGTGAAATGCCGAACACGATGTTGAACGGAAATGTTATACCTAACGACATCGACAGATAAATGCCGGGATCGGCTTCGGGCAAGGCAAGCCTCATAGCAGCCGGGACCGCAATATAGGACGCACTTGCCGCCAATATGCCTAGGATTGCCGCGCTACCGACATCAAGACCGATGACCGTCCCGAGGATCGTTCCGATTGTGCCATTGACCATGGGCAACGCAATCCCGATTGCCACCAATCGCAATGTCAGTGCTTTTGTTTGCAATATACGGCGCGACGCAATCAGCCCCATGTCAAGCAGAAACAGGCATAATATGCCGCGATAGCCACCGTCAAACACGGGTTTCACGGGCGCAAAACCATCCTTGCCCGCAATCAGGCCGATGATGAAACTGCCGACCAGCAGCATGACAGACGCATTGAAAAACACTTCATGCGCGAGGCCGCCCCCTTCGGTTTTGGTCTTTTCACCACGCCGCGCGAGGAACAGGCCCGATATGATCGCCGGCGTTTCCATCAGCGCGAGCACGGCGACCATGAATCCTGCGGCAGGCAAACCAATACCCGCGAGCATTTGTTCGGCCGTCACAAAGGTAACCAGACTGACGGACCCATAATGCGCGGCAACGGCAGCGGCATCGACGCGCGATAGGCCACCAAAGGAGCGCAATATAGCAAAGGCGGGCAGGGGCAGTAGGAAACTAAGGGCCATGCCTGTGGCGGCGGCAACGCCCAGACTCGCTGTAAATCCCGATTCAGCGACGGACACGCCGCCTTTCAGGCCGATTGCTGCCATGAGATATAGCGCCATGCCTTTCGCCAGTGCTTCGGGCACGGCGAGGTCGGATCGGACAAAACCTGCCAACAGCCCCAGGGCAAAGAACAGGATGATCGGCGATGTCAGCGTTTCAACGATCATGATATTTCCTATTCATCATCGTGCTAGCTTTGCGCAAGGGGACTGGCAAGCGAGCCACCGCGTCGCTATCTGCATACCATGACTGAAACAGCCCCGACGTTCCGCACACGCAAACCCGACTGGATTCGCGTCAAAGCCCCGACATCAGTGGGCTTTGCGGAAACGAAAGCGTTGATGCGCCGTCTCAACCTTGCAACCGTGTGCGAGGAAGCGGCGTGCCCGAATATTGGCGAATGCTGGACCAAAAAGCACGCAACAGTGATGATCCTCGGTGATACCTGCACCCGTGCCTGTGCCTTTTGCAATGTAAAAACGGGGATGCCGCGCGCTGTCGATTCGCTTGAACCGCAACACACCGCCGATGCTGCCGCCGAACTTGGACTTGAACATATTGTTGTAACATCGGTTGACCGTGACGATCTGCCCGATGGCGGTGCATCGCAATTCGTGAAACTGATCGAAGCACTGCGGCGCACCACGCCGAACACGACCATCGAAATCCTCACGCCCGATTTTCGGAACAAGTCACAAGCGGCTGTTGAATCCATCGTCGCCGCGCGGCCCGATGTCTATAATCATAACCTCGAAACCGTGCCGCGCCTTTATCCGACGATCCGCCCCGGCGCTCGCTATTACGCGTCGCTACGCCTGCTCGAAAGCGTAAAGCGGCACGATCCGTCGATCTTCACCAAATCGGGGATGATGATGGGCCTCGGTGAGGAACGGATGGAAGTGCATCAGGTGATGGATGACATGCGCAGCGCGGACGTCGATTTCCTAACGCTGGGCCAATATCTCCAGCCCACCCCGCGCCACACCAAAGTTATTGATTTCATCACGCCCGCCGCATTCAACGCTTATGCCGGGATCGCCCGCGCCAAGGGGTTTTTGCTGGTTGCTTCGTCACCGCTGACACGGTCCAGCTATCACGCTGGCGATGATTTCAATAAACTTCGTGCCGCGCGCGAGGCAAAATTGGCGACCGCCTGATGCCCGGCCACCGTGAAAAACGTTTTCTCCCCTATAGCGTCGAACAGATGTTCGATCTGGTCGCCGATGTTGGGCGCTATGCCGAATTTCTGCCGTGGGTTACGGCAGTCCGCGTCCGCTCGAACAGCGATACCGAAATGGTTGCAGACCTCATCGTAGGGTTCCGCAGCTTGCGCGAACGCTTCACCAGTCGCGTCGGCAAGGCGCGCGCGAAGACAATCACAGTTGATTATATCGATGGCCCACTGAAGTTCCTTCGCAATGAATGGCAATTTGAACACGCGCCCGGCGGCTGCACCATCGATTTCTCGGTTGACTTTGCATTCAAAAATCGTGTGTTCGAAGCGATTGCAGGCCAAATGTTTGACGCCGCGTTGCGCAAGATGATCAACGCTTTCGAGACCCGCGCTCACGCGCTTTATGTGTCCCCATCGGGCATCAGCAACTCGAGCGCGACCAGCGCTGCCTGAAGGCGAATGCCACCGCGACCATTGTTCCCGAAGTATATTTTATCTGCATGAACATTTTCGGGATCGCCGCCGCGTATGGCACGCGCAAATACCACCGTGCCAACGGGCTTCTTCTCGGTCCCGCCGTCCGGACCCGCAATTCCGGTTATTGATACGGCAATATCGGCCTCACAGCGGTTCAGCATGCCCTGCGCCATTGCCCAAGCTGTTGCGATTGAGACGGCACCGAATGTCTCGACGATGTCGTTGCTTACACCTAGATGCGCGATTTTAGCAGCGTTTGAATAGGATACGACGCTCGCCACAAACACATCGGACGATCCCGGGTGCTCGGTCAATGCCGCCGCGACCAACCCGCCGGTGCAGCTTTCGGCAACCGCTATAGTCCTTTTCGCAGCGCGATTGGCGTCCAGCACACGCTTGGCTGCTGCAACAAGTTCGTCGGGCAGCAGTGTTTCCATATGTGGTGCAACGCTCGCCATATCCGCTGTCATTTGTCGGTCGCTTTGCCGTTTGCGGCATCGGGACAAATTTTGAACGCATTGGGACTGTCGCCTTTGCCGCCGAGGCCAAGCAGAAAAAACGAATCGAGCAACAAGTCAAAATTCTCAACCGGCAACGGGGCCAGCGCAAACAGCATACGATCAATCCCCACGCAGGATTTTGGCTTCACATCCTTTGCGATGCCTTCCGTGATGGATCCAGTCATCATTTTCCGCACGCCATCATCGCCGAGAATATTTGCCAGAGACGCAAGGTCAGCCATCTTGGCAAAGGATTTTCGCGCATTTGGCCATTGCTGCTCGGATGCTTTCTGAAACCTTTCCGATGCTTCATTGCGATTTAGATAGGCATCTGCGGGCAGAGTCGCACGGCATTTGTCACGCAGCGACGCCACGATATACGGCAAGATAAACACGCCAAAGCCTTTGGCCTCATCGCGGGTCATGCACGCTGCAGCCGCTTGAGCGGGCATCGCCACCATGATTAGACTGAGCAGGGCAGGGGTCCATTTCATTGGCATCAATCTCCCGGAACCCTAACCGTCGCAATGGCTTGAGCAGCGATCCCTTCGCCCCGCCCGGTAAAGCCCAGTCGTTCGGTTGTTGTCGCTTTCACACTAATACGCGACAGCGGCACCTGCAAGATTTCGGCAATCCGTGCCCGCATTGCTTCGCGATAGGGGCCAATTTTCGGCACTTCGCAAATGATGGTCAAGTCAACAAAATCAATGATCCCGCTAAGTGCTGCTACCAATCCGCGCGCATGATCAAGGAAGCGGTCCGAAGACGCGCCACGCCATTGTGCATCACTCGGCGGAAAATGCGAGCCTATGTCACCCGCGCCGACACAGCCAAGAACGGCATCGGTTATCGCATGTAGCGCAACATCGGCGTCCGAATGCCCCGATAATCCCTTGTCATGCGGAATGCGCACTCCGCCGAGCCACAGCTCTTCACCAGCTTCAAGCCGATGCACGTCAAACCCGCTCGCGCTGCGGCTGACCATGAGTCCCGCCAGTTTTGCCTCTGCGGCAACAAAGTCCTCGGCGGTCGTAATCTTGTCGAGCATGACATCCCCTTGCACCGTCGCCACGCGAAACCCTGCCACCCGCGCCATCTGTGCATCGTCTGTTGCCACCGCGCCAGCCCATCGCGCATGTGACGTCATGATGGCGTTAAACCGAAAGGCTTGCGGCGTTTGAACCCGAACAAGCCCGGCACGATCCATCGTTTCGCCGAGGCTATCATCTGCCCGCGCCACCGTATCAACAATAGGCAAGACAGGAACCGCGCCGTCATGCGTCTTCAGCGCTGCCAGTAACCGGTCGATTACTGCCCGCGACAGCAAAGGGCGCGCTGCATCGTGAATTAGGACATGATCAGCCGCGCCGATTGCTTTCAACCCAGCCAGAACTGAATCCTGTCGTTCTGCTCCGCCTATCACGACTGTTACAGTGCGATCACCAAGCGCCGTTGCCAACAATTCCTGTTGTCCTTCGGCAATGACCACCACCACTGGCATATCACCAAACGCATCGACAGCACGCGCGATCAAAGCTACGCCACCAAGGTTCAAATATTGTTTGGGCAGATCACCACCCAGCCGCGTGCCTTTTCCCGCTGCGACAATCAGTGCGACCGTTTCGTTCATGTCATTCCCATAGCGCCTTGCTGCATCGCCGCAATCTGCTAAAGGTTTGCCTCAAATTTAGGCAATATCCCCGTGCAACGCATTCATCCCATCCATATTGGTCCCGTGACCATCCCCGTGCCCGTCATCCTCGCGCCGATGACCGGCGTGACCGACATGCCGTTTCGCACAGTTGTTCGCCGCTTCGGATCGGGCCTTAACGTTACTGAAATGATCGCAAGCCAGGCGATGATCCGCGAAACGCGCCAGTCGCTACAAAAAGCCGCATGGGACGCGGTTGAAGAACCCGTTTCCGTACAACTCGCCGGCTGCACACCGCGCGAAATGGCCGAAGCGGCGAAGCTCAATGAAGACCGCGGTGCTGCGATTATCGACATTAACATGGGCTGCCCAGTCAAGAAAGTGGTGAACGGCGATGCGGGGTCCGCATTGATGCGCGACCTTCCACTTGCTGCCAGCCTGATTGCGGCCACAGTCAAGGCCGTCTCCGCCCCCGTGACCGTCAAAATGCGCATGGGCTGGGACCACAGCAGCCTCAATGCGCCCGAACTCGCGCATATTGCAGAAGATCTTGGTGCAAAGCTGATCACCGTCCACGGTCGCACCCGCAATCAGATGTATCGGGACAGCGCCGACTGGGCCTTCATCCGCAAGGTGAAAGACGCAGTGCAAATTCCGGTCATCGTCAATGGCGACATCTGTTCGACTGAAGATGCGCATACAGCCCTCGACCAGTCGGGCGCAGACGGTGTAATGATAGGTCGTGGTGCCTATGGCAAACCTTGGCTGCTCGCGCAGGTCATGGCCTCCATCACCGGACAGCATATCCCGGCTGACCCCAGTATCGAAGAACAATATCACATGATCACAGCGCATTACCGCGCGATGCTCGATCATTATGGTGAGGTTACGGGCGTCAATCTCGCGCGCAAACATATTGGCTGGTATACCAAGGGGCTGCACGGATCGGCTGAATTTCGCAATGCCGTCAATCAGGTGCCAGATAGCGCCACTGTGCTCGACATGCTTGCCCGTTTTTACGAGCCGTGGCTCTCGCGCGCAGCCGCCTGATGGCGGTTCCGGCGGGGCCAACCCCCGAAGCGTTAATCGCAGCTATGCCCGGCGCGCTCATTGTGCTCGATCCCGAAGGCTGCATATCCGGCGTCAACGCGGCGGCCGAAATGCTGCTCAATGCCAGCGCCTCCTACCTCCTGCACAAACCATTCGGGATTATATTGCGGCTGCCCGAATCCTGTCTGACGGGTCTCCGCAAGGATGCGGTTTTCGCATCCTACGACTGCATCGTCGAAACGGCGCGCGGCACCAAACTGCGCCTCGACTTTCATGCAACGCCGCTACCCGATCACGATGGCTGGCGTCTGGTCTCACTAAACGGCGCGGCAACGGCGCAATCGATGGGCGACCGGCGCAGTGGCGTTCGGGCTGCGACGGGTG
>JAYTWA010000357.1:0-3570 GCA_043743675.1 Sphingomonadales bacterium | reverse complement strand
ACTTGCCCGCAACCGCGACTGTGTCTGGCCCCGTGAACGCGGCAAAACCCTGTAGCCATTCAACTTTGTTCTTCTTGAACAGGAACGCGATCCCGCCAGTCAGTTCCTTCACCGCAAGCGCTTTTTCAGCGTGCATTTGGTCAAGGTTGAGCGTCGCGCCCTTGATGTCGATCCCGAATTTGGCGAGCGCGCCCGAATGCGCTTCTTCGTAGAGTTCGGAGGCGTGAAGCAGTGCCTTTGACGGAATGCACCCGACGTTCAAACAGGTGCCGCCCAGCGTCTCACGCGACTCAACGCAAGCCGTTTTCAGCCCCAATTGGGCCGCACGGATGGCCGCGACATAACCGCCGGGGCCCGATCCGATGATGAGGACGTCGTAATCATAGTCAGCCATGCTTCGGGTTCCATGCGCAACAGGAGTCGTTGCCGCGCGCAATAGCTGCTCAGCGGGTTGGCGCAACCTTTGGTGGACCCAATTCGGCGCTCATTGCCTCGAGATAGGTCAGGATCGCGGGTTCATCAGCAGGGTCGATGGGCGCTTTATACACCTCGCGCATTTTCTTGATCTCGGCTTTCCATTGCTCGGTGGTCAACGCGGGCTGGAGCAGGATCATGGATGTTGAATGACAGGCGGCGCAATTGCGGTTCATCGCCTCGGCCCCCTCACGCGGCGGGAACAGCGCAGCATCCTCGGGCAGGCGCACCGCAACATCAGTGAATTTGAAGCGATCACTCGGGGCCTGATCACAAGCCGACAACGCTAGTGCGAGGAGGAGGATGCGCTTCATGCGAACGTCATCCCAATAAATTCGACGCCGTCACGGGCATAGCCATTCGGGTTCCAGCTTTGCGCGAGCGGCTGCGTCACGCCGTTGCTGTTGGTGCAGCGCGGGCCAATGCGGCGTTCGCCAATCAATCCTGCCGGTAGCACCGCGCTCCAGCGGCGAAAGCTGTAGCGGCCTTCGTCTGTCCCTAATAGTGCAGGGATCACGCGGTCGTCACCTTCGATCAGAAGCTCGACTTTTGCGATTCCCGCATCACCGCCCATCGCGATGCCACGCAATTCACGCGGGGAGGCTGCGCCATCGACATGGCTCGTGATCCAGGCGCGGGGCACCATCGTGCTGATCGGCTTGGTCGGAAAATCCTTGTCGCCCGGCTTCACGCTGATCGTGGGAACACGATACGCCTTGGCCATCCAGAAATTCTGGTCCTCGGCAGTCAGCACTTCAATGTCGCTGAGCGTTTTCATCCAGTAGGTTGAATACCAGCCGGGCACGACCACGCGCAGCGGGTAGCCGTTAAGCAAGGGCAACGCCGTCCCGTTCATCGCGAACGAAATGATCGTGTCGTCGGCGCGCGCGACATCGATGGGGATTGATTTGATGTAGTGCGGCGCGCCATCAACCGGCGGGCGGTCGAGCCCCTTGAACCGCACAAAGCGTGCCCCGCGTCGGACGCCCGCTTTTTCCAGCACATCGCGCAAACGCACCCCGCGCCATCGCGCATTTGCCATCGCGCCATGCCCCCATTGCGCGCCCGCGACGCGCGGTTCGAAATGGCCGCGCGCATTCCCAGCGCACTGGTTGATCGCGTTGAATTCGACTGAATCGCCTGCGCGAATCACCTGATCGAGCGACAGGGTGAGCGCGCTTTCGACCGCGCCATAAACTGCAACCCGATACCGCTCGACATCAATGCTAGTGGGCATGTCCCAGTGCCACCGCACGAAATGCTGGTCATTGGGGGTCAGCAGGCCGCGATCATAAACCCCGAACGGCGTTTCAAGCAGCGGCGGATGGATACGCTGGACAATCATGTCGCGCTTTTGCGGGAAGCGCGGCGACATGGGCCGCGCGCTGGGACCGCCGGGCAGGCCAAGATCGACCATGCGCTGTGCTACGGCGGGCAACACAAACGCTGCGCTTGCGCCCGCGCTGGTGATCAGGGTTCGACGTGTGATGATCGTCACATTGCAATCCTACGCCGGACCAGTGATGACTGTCGAGCGTGCATCGTCGTGAAAATTTGGATAGGGGAGCGAAATGACCCGCCGCCTGCTTGCCTCGATCCATGATGTCGGCCCGAAATTCGAAGCCCATGTTGACCAGCTGGTGGGCATCCTTGAACGGCATGTTGGGGCGGCGAAGTTTGCGATGCTGGTCGTACCCGACCATTGGGATGAGGCGCCGCTGTCGGCAGCACCTGCATTTCAGGCGAAATTGCGCCGCTGGTCCGATGCGGGGGTGGAGATGTTCCTGCACGGCTGGCGGCACCGCGACGATGCGCGTGCCAAGGGCTTTGCTCAAAAGCATATGACAGCGGGCGAGGGCGAGTTTTCGGGGCTTTCCGCTTTTGATGCCAGTGCGCGGATTGTCGAGGGGCGCAAGATTGTTGAGGATGCCATCGGGCGGCCGGTTGCGGGGTTTATTGCTCCGGCGTGGCTTTATTCGAAGGGCGCTCTTGATGCTGTGCGTGATGACGGTTTTGCACTTGCCGAGGATCATTTGAAAGTTTGGCAGCCGGTTGGCGGTGCTGTGATCGCGCGCGGCCCGGTCATCACATGGGCAAGCCGCAGCCCGTGGCGCATTCGCAGTTCGCTGATGGTTGCCGCTGCTGCGCGCGCTTTGCCGCAAGCGCTGCCAACCGCGCGGATCGCAGTGCATCCCGGCGATGTGACGGTGCCTGCCTTGATCGATAGTATCGATGCGACATTCAAGCGCTTTGCCGCCACGCATGTGCCCTCGCGCTATGCGGACCTGCTCGCCTAAGTGCGCATTCTCACATTCCTGCACAGTTTTGAACCCGGCGGCGTTGAGCGCGATGCGCTGCGGCTGAATAACGAATGGGCGCGGCTGGGCGCGGATGTGCAGATTGTGCTCGGGCGGCGCGACGGGCGGCTGAAGGAGGAAGCACCTGATTTGCCCTATACAACGCTCCAAACCGGCGCAGTTTCGACGGCAGCGTTTGAGACGTTGTGGATGATCTTCAAACTGCCTGCCGCGATCCGGCGGTTGCGGCCCGACATCCTGTTCTGTTCGGGCAACACCTATTCGATCGTTGCGGTCGCGATGCGGCTGTTTTTAGGGCGGGCGTGCCCGGTCATTGTCCTGAAAGTTAGCAACGATCTGCGCCGGAATGACCTGCCCGCGCCGATGCGCTGGGCTTATCATCTGTGGTTGCGGGTGCAGTTACCGGTGTTCGATGTGATTGTCGCGATGGCCGAACCGGCGCGTGGCGAGGTCGAGTCGGTCATGCACGCGCGACCGGACCTTGTGCATGTGATCAACAATGCGTCGATTACCGCGGCGGATTTGACTGCTTTTACAAAGGCGCGTGATGCGGCCGTGCGCGATCATCAGGGGCGGCATTTCCTCGCAGTTGGGCGGTTGGCGTTGCAGAAGAACTTTGCGCTTCTGCTCCGGGCCTTTGCAAAAATGCGTGGACCTGACGACCGGCTGACACTTATTGGCGAGGGCGGACAGCGTAAGCCGCTGGAGACGCTGGCGGAGAAGCTCGGCATTTTAGAGCAGGTTGATATGCCCGGCCATATCAACCCGCTTTCTGATG
>JAYTWA010000356.1:0-6432 GCA_043743675.1 Sphingomonadales bacterium | reverse complement strand
ATCGTCCAGTTTGGCGGGCAGACGCCGCTGAACCTCGCCAAGGCGCTGAGTGAGGCGGGGATTCCGATTTTGGGCACCAGTCCGGCGGCGATTGATCTGGCCGAAGATCGTGAGTTGTTTGCTGCACTGGTCAACAAGCTGGGACTGAAACAGCCCGAAAATGGCATTGCGCGCAGCCGGGATGAGGCCGTCGCCGTGGCCGAACGTATTGGTTATCCCGTGCTGATGCGGCCTTCGTTTGTGTTGGGCGGGCGCGCGATGGAGATTGTTGATACGCCCGCGCAACTCGACAATTATATCGCGACCGCGGTGCACGTGTCGGGTGATGCGCCGGTGCTAATCGACCGGTATCTACGCGATGCCATTGAAGTTGATGTCGATGCGGTTGCGGACGGTGTTGACGTGACCGTTGCGGGCATCATGCAGCATATCGAGGAGGCGGGCGTGCATAGTGGCGACAGCGCGTGCAGCCTGCCGCCCTATAGTCTGCCGCCAGAGATTGTTACGGAGATTGCGCGGCAGACTGATGTGCTGGCACGGGCACTGTCGGTTCGCGGGCTGATGAATATCCAGTTCGCAGTTAAGGACGGCGAGGTTTATATTATCGAAGTGAACCCACGTGCCTCGCGCACGGTGCCATTTGTGGCCAAGGCGACTGGCGCCTCTGTGGCGAAAATTGCCGCACGGGTGATGGCGGGAGAGATGCTCAGCGGGCTGCCCAAGCTAGGCGCGTCGGGCGATTTTGTCGCGGTGAAGGAAGCGGTGTTCCCGTTTGCGCGTTTCCCCGGCGTTGACCCCGTGTTGTCACCGGAAATGAAATCAACCGGCGAAGTCATGGGCCTCGACAATGATTTCGCGATGGCCTTTGCCAAGGCGCAGTTGGGGGCCGGAACGATGCTGCCCGCGCGTGGTGCGGTGTTTGTATCAGTGAAAGATAGCGACAAGCTCGTGGTTCTGCCTGCGGTTCAAACGCTGTTTGAGTTGGGGTTTGAGGTTGTTGCGACGGGCGGCACGGCGGACTTTCTCGAATCACACGGTGTTAACGTGACGCGGATTAACAAGGTGGCACAGGGGCGGCCGCACATTGTTGACCGGATCAAAGATGGCGACATCCAGTTGATATTTAACACGACCGAAGGATGGCAAAGCCTCAAGGATTCCGCTGAAATTCGCAAATCGGCGCTGGTCGGCAAAGTGTGTTCGTTCACGACAGCGGCGGCATCGGTGGCGGCGGCACAGGCAATTGCTGCGTTGCAAACGCGCGGGCTTGAAGTCGCGTCGCTCCAGTCTTATCATCTGCGGCTGACAAGCTGATCCTGACAGCGCGACAGAATGATGCTCCCATCACCGGGGGCCGGATAGCTTTTGAATAGAAAGACGTGAGGACATGGCGACAGTCGACAAGATGCCGATGCTGGTTGAAGGGCAGAAAATGCTCATTGCGGACCTGTCGCGTCTGAAAGCCGAGCGGCCCGAAATCATTGATTCAATCGAAGAAGCTCGCGCGCACGGCGACCTTTCGGAGAATGCCGAATATCACGCAGCCAAAGAACGACAAGGCCAAGTCGAGGCAATGATCGGCGATATTGAATCAAAGCTGAGTCGCGCGATGGTCATTGATCCGGCGTCTCTTTCGGGTGACAAGATCGTATTTGGCGCAACCGTGACGTTGCTTGATGAAGACGAAAAGCCGGTGAAATACCAAATTGTCGGTGAAACCGAAGCTGATGCGAAGTCGGGCCGAATTTCCTATGCATCGCCGCTGGGTCGGGCGCTGATTGGGCGCAAGGTTGACGACGATGTCGAAGTAACCGTGCCGTCGGGTGATAAATATTATCAAGTCTCGAAAATCGAGTTTATCTAAGGTGGCGGCGGGCGCGAAGCCTGCACTGTTCACCTATGTGATCGCGGCGGTGACCGTGATTGCCTATTTTGCAGGGCTGTTGCTAACTTCTGGTGGGTTTACGACTGAGCAGATGGGTTTTATCCCTCTGAGGTTTTCCACTAATACAGAGGGCTTCGTCGTGCCCGCATGGTTGACGCCGCTTAGCGCAACCTTGTCACATGGTGATATTTTCCACCTTGGTTTCAACATGCTGATGCTAGTCTATTGCGGGCGCGCCGTAGAAGCGGTGCTGGGCGCGGGGCCAATGGCGGTGCTGTATCTGATCGGTGCTTATATTGCAGCAGCGGGACAATTTGTCGTGGACCCGATGTCGGTTGTGCCGATGATTGGGGCATCGGGCGCAATATCGGCTGTGCTGGCGGTCTATGCGCTGTTGTTCGGGCGCAATGATGTCAAACGCTGGGGGCCGATCCCGGCGCATTGGGTGCGCGCAATCTGGCTCGCAGTCGCATGGACGGCGATCCAGTGGATGATCGGCCTGGTTTCAGGGGGTAGTGGCTATGAGATTGCGACCGCCGCGCATGTTGGCGGATTTCTGGCGGGCCTTGCACTGGCACGACCATTGCTCGCGTGGCGGTATCGCGCGGCTTAGTTCTACGCAGGGGCCAGTATATCGGGTTCGAGCAGACGATGGAGATGTGCGACTACAAACCGCATTTCGGCATCATCGACAGTTTTCTGCGCCGCGCTACGCCATGCCTTTTCAGCGGCTTTGTAATTTGGGAAAATACCGACGATCTGGATCGTTGAATCGTCGAAATCAAGCGTGCGGGGGTCTTTGACACGACCGCCAAAGACGAGGTGAAGTTTACTGCTCATGTCAGCCGCTTAACGTCTTCCTCTGTTCCGGGCGAGGGGGGAGTGACAGTTTTTTTGCGGTCGTTGCGATATAAAACGCGCATGCCAATCGCCGTTGCAGCGGCAATACCAGCGCCTATGAGCGCGCGCTTACGCTGTTTAGGCGTCGTCTGGATGGCGGCAACGCGGGCGATGGACCGGGTGAGCGCAATTTTTGCGATGTCTGCGGCTATCAGGCGCGGGTCAAAACGTCGACGGAGCAGCGCTGTAGTTGTTAGAAGCGCGGTGCGGCGCAGGTTTGAGTTGGCGGCGGCATCCGTAACAGGGTCATCCATCATGGCGACGTCTCCAGGCGTGTTTGACTGATCGCAATTTCAGTCGGATCAGCCAGAGGAACAGGGCCGTAAAAACCGTACAGGCGACAACAACGGCTAAAGTTGCCCAGCTCGGCCCGAGAACAGGAACCAGCATGAGCAAAATGCCGACGACAAGCGCAATCATTGCTCCCTGCGCGACGACGACGGCACCGAGCGCATAAAGAGCGACCCAGCCCGCAGCCTTGCGCGAGACCCTTGCTTGAACACCATAAACTTTACGCTCGGCATCAAAATAGGCGACGATGTCGCCGAAGAGCTGACGTAACAAGTCACCGAAGGACGGTGGAATCACGTTGTCGGATTTCGAAACGGGTTCCACCGGCGTATTTCAGATCAGGCTTTGTCGTTTTTGTTGCGGTCGCCGGTGAACAATCCGACGATCAGCAAACCGACTGCCGCCAGTGCACCGATGGCAATGGCGGGGCGCTTCTTGACAAAATCTGTGGCGTCGGCGGCAAGTTCATCGACGTTCTTGGCTTGCAGTTTTGCCGCGACATTTTCGACGCCGGTTGATGCCTTGCGTGCATAATCGCCATAGGTTTTGCCAAGATGCTGATCAACTGTGCCTGCGGCGTCGTTTGCAATTTTTGAGAGGCCCGACAACGCTTCGGCAGCTTTGTCCTTGCCGGTGTTCGCGGCTTTGCGCGCGGCGTCTGTCGCCTCGCTCGCCATTGTCGATGCTTCTTCCTTCAGTTTTTCAACTGTGGTTTTCGTCTCGGCAGCAACTTCCTTTACCGCGATATTGGGCGTCGCGCGTTTACGAGGCGCTTTAGGTGGGGTCGTGTCGGCCATGGATCGATCCTTTACGTGAGCGTAGAGCGTCATGTGGGGGGCAAACTACTCACGTCAACACCTGTTCCATTTTCGTATGACTTCATTTGCACAAAGTGGCGCTCTTCGATAGGGGCGCGCGCACTCAACAGATGTTAATCCGAAAGCACCGCATGACCGAAATCCTCGACATTCACGCTCGCACTATTGTTGATAGCCGCGGAAATCCGACCGTTGAAGTTGATGTATTCCTTGAGGACGGCAGTTTTGGCCGCGCCGCGGTGCCGTCGGGCGCATCGACAGGGGCGTATGAGGCTGTCGAACTCCGTGACGGGGGCAAGGCTTGGCTGGGTAAGGGCGTAACGAAAGCGGTCGAGGCGGTGAACGGTGAGATTGCTGGGGCGTTGGCTGGTTATGATGCCGAGGATCAAAGCGAGATTGATGCCGTGATGATTGCACTTGATGGCACGCCAAACAAAGCGCGGCTTGGCGCAAATGCGATTTTGGGGGTTTCGCTCGCGGTGGCGAAGGCAGCGGCGGATGCGCGTGGGCTGCCGCTGTATCGTTATGTTGGCGGCGTTGGGGCGCATGTTTTGCCGGTGCCGATGATGAACATCATCAATGGCGGGATGCACGCGGATAACCCCATTGATTTTCAGGAATTCATGGTGATGCCAGTGGGCGCCGACAGCCTGTTCGACGCGGTACGGATGGGGGCGGAGATTTTCCATACGCTTAAGAAAAAATTGCATGAAAAGGGGCTGGCGACGGCCGTGGGCGACGAGGGCGGCTTTGCGCCGAATCTCGCCAGTGCGCCTGAAGCGCTTGATTTCATTATGGCGTCCGTCGAAGCAGCGGGATACCGGCCCGGCGAGGATGTGATGCTTGCGCTGGATTGTGCAGCGACCGAGTATTTCAGGAATGGCGCTTACCAGTTTGATGGCGAAGGCGTTGTTCGCACACCGCATGAAAACGCTACCTATCTTGCTGAACTGGCGTCTAAATATCCGATTGCTTCGATTGAAGACGGGATGAGCGAGGATGATTTCGAAGGCTGGAAAGCGCTGACTGATTTAATCGGGGACAAAGTGCAACTGGTCGGCGATGACCTGTTTGTGACCAATGTGACCCGGCTGGGGGACGGGATGGCAAAGGGACTAGCGAACTCGTTGCTCGTAAAGGTCAATCAGATCGGCACGTTGACTGAAACGCTTGATGCCGTGTCAATGGCCCAGCGTGGAGGTTATACAGCTGTTATATCGCACCGGTCTGGCGAAACCGAAGATTCGACGATTGCCGATCTGGCCGTCGCAACCAATTGCGGACAGATCAAGACGGGCTCGCTGGCGCGGTCGGATCGGCTGGCGAAGTATAATCAGTTGATACGCATCGAGGAAGAGCTGGGTTCGATCGCAAAATATGCAGGGAAATCAGTGTTCGCACGATTTCGAGGTTGACAGTGTGAATCGACATTGATTCAACAGTTTCGTGAACAAATCGCGCAAAAAGATCTGGAAGAGCGTTCAGGCGGCAGCGATGCCGGCGCTTGCGACGCTGATCGTCACGTTTTTCGGAGGCTATGCGCTGTTTGGGTCAAATGGTGTGTTGGCGTGGGGCGAGTATTCCAAAGCACTTCAGACACGCCGCGCCGACTTGATCACGGTTGAACACGACAAGGCGGTGCTCGCGAACCGTGTTGCGCTGCTCGATCCACGTCATGCCAATCCTGATATGGTCGATGAACTGGTTCGACGCGATCTTGGCGTGGCGCATCCCGACGAAATGATTGTTCCGCTTAAATAGCGTTAGTCGGGCACCGGAATGCCAGGCACATGCTTTGCCGTGCGGATGGTCAGCGACGTTTTGACGCTTGCAACATTGGGTGCTGTGGTCAGTGAAGACGTCAGGAAACTTTGAAATTCCTGTAAACTGCGCGCGACGACTTTCAGAATAAAATCGATTTCGCCGTTGAGCATGTGGCATTCACGGACCGGCTCAAGCGTGGCGACATGGGCTTCAAAGGCTTTGAGGTCAGGTTCTGCCTGGCTTTTCAAACTGACCATTGCAAAGACCGTGATCGCGTAACCAAGCGCATCAGCATTGAGTTGCGCATGATAACCGCTGATGGCCCCGCGTTCCTCAAGCGCGCGCACACGGCGCAAACAGGGTGGTGCAGTGAGGCCAACCCGCGTGGCAAGCTCAACATTGGTCATCCGGCCATCGGCCTGCAGCTCAGCAAGGATGCGCCGGTCGACTGAATCAAATAGCTCATTGGCCATATCACGCATCATCCTGTTCCGTTATTGCGTAAGACCATAAGAAAATTGCGAGCGAATGCAATTGTGCCAGATTGCAACGTCCCAAAACGGGCGCTTGGCGTGCGCGGAATCACAGCGTAACGAAACCGTTAACGGACTTTCACATGTCGTGATTTGTCCCGCAGTCTCGGGGACCAGGTGCGTTACGATTCTATGCTTGCAACCGCGCTTTCCTATGACGGGGATGACGCGGGCGCGCGAACAGCGCAGTGGCGGCAATTGATCGACTTGGTTGTTCAGTCAAAGGGCGATTTGAGTGCCG
>JAYTWA010000355.1:0-4125 GCA_043743675.1 Sphingomonadales bacterium | reverse complement strand
CAAGGGCCAGCGCACGCTGATCGTCGCCCCCCCGCGCGTCGGCAAGACCGTCATGCTGCAAAACATGGCCAAGGCGATCACCGACAACCATCCCGAAGTATTCCTGATCGTCCTTCTGGTCGACGAGCGCCCTGAGGAAGTCACCGACATGCAGCGCAGCGTAAAGGGCGAAGTTGTGTCCTCGACCTTCGACGAGCCCGCGACGCGCCACGTTCAGGTCGCCGAAATGGTCATTGAAAAGGCCAAGCGCCTTGTCGAGCACAAGAAGGATGTCGTGATTCTGCTAGATTCGATCACGCGCCTCGGTCGTGCTTATAACACCGTGGTGCCGTCGTCGGGCAAGGTGCTGACTGGCGGCGTCGACGCAAACGCGCTCCAGCGGCCAAAGCGATTCTTCGGCGCGGCGCGCAACATTGAGGAAGGCGGATCGCTGTCGATCATCGCCACCGCACTGATCGACACCGGCAGCCGCATGGATGAAGTGATTTTCGAAGAGTTCAAAGGCACCGGCAACTCCGAAATCGTCCTCGACCGCAAGGTGGCGGACAAGCGCGTGTTCCCCGCACTCGACGTCGGCAAATCGGGCACGCGCAAGGAAGAATTGCTCGTCGAAAAGACCAAGCTCAGCAAAATGTGGGTGCTCCGCCGCATTCTGATGCAGATGGGCACAATCGATGCGATGGAATTCCTGCTCGACAAGATGAAGGATTCGAAGACCAACGAAGACTTCTTCGATTCGATGAACAGCTAATTCGATGATTGATCTCCTCATTCTCGCTTCCGAAGCCGCAACGGGTGCTGCTCAATCGCTGGGCGGCCCCGCCGAAATTTGGGCGGCCATCGTCAAAGACTTTGCCAACATCACGTCGCCGTCGGCATTTTCGGCGTTTGTTCAGGTGTTGATGATCGACATCGTGCTGGCGGGGGACAACGCGATTGTTGTCGGTGCGCTCGCGGCGGGATTGCCCGCGGATCAACGCAAAAAAGTTATCTTCATCGGCGTGATCGCCGCGCTTGTCCTGCGTGTGATTTTTGCGCTGATGGTGACGTGGTTGCTGGGCATCGTGGGCCTCGTTTTTGCAGGTGGCGTATTGCTGATGTGGGTCGCGTGGAAAATGTATCGCGATATCACGCGCAGCGAAGTCAGTGAATCACCCGGATCGCCCGAAATCACTGGCGACGAAAATTCGGGGATTAAACCCGCCAAGAGCTTTGCCGCTGCAGCCTGGGCGGTTGCCGTTGCTGATGTTTCGATGAGCCTCGACAATGTGCTTGCGGTCGCGGGCGCGGCGAAGGATCATCCGGGCATCATGATCGTCGGCTTGATCTTTGCAGTCGCATTAATGGGTATCGCGGCGAATATCATCGCGCAATATATCGAACGGTTTAAGTGGATTGCATGGGTCGGCATGGCCGTGATCGTTTATGTCGCGGGCAAGATGATTTATGAAGGCTGGATTGATCCGGCCCTTGGCGTCGGTCGATATGTTATGCCGCTGTTCGGCTGAGGAGGCACGAATGAAAGTCAATTTGGAAGTCGATTGCACGCCGGAGGAAGCGCGTCGTTTGATGGGCTTGCCCGACATGGCGCCGATTCACGAGGCGATGATGGCGCAGCTTCAGGACACGATGAAGAACGGTGTGTCGCCCGATATGGCTATGTCGATGCTAAAAAGCTGGTCACCGATGGGCGATACCGGTATAAAACTGTGGCAAGGGTTGCTCGATCAGGTGACGAGCGTCGCGAAAAAGTGAATGACACGATTTTCGCGGTATCGAGCGGAGCGCCGCCCGCCGCGATAGCCGTGATGCGGATCAGCGGGCCGGATGCGGATGTGGCTCTTCATTGTCTAACGACACTTAAGCTGCCTGAAGCTCGTTATGCGGCGTTGCGGGCGTTGCGTGAAGACGATCAACAGCTTGATTCGGCGCTTGTTATCCGTTTTCCGGGTCCAGACAGTTCTACAGGCGAGGATTTGGTTGAGCTTCACTTGCATGGAGGCCGTGCGACAATAGCGGCAGTTTCGGCGGCTCTGTCGAAAATGCCTGGCCTCCGCTCCGCCGAACCCGGAGAATTTACACGCCGTGCCTTTGAGAACGGACGCATGGATTTGTCCGAAGCCGAAGGATTATCTGATCTTCTCGCCGCCGAAACTGAACATCAGCGGCGGTCGGCTTTGGTGATGGCATCAGGCGGTTTGTCGCGGTTTGTCGAAACTCTGCGAGGTGAACTGCTGGCGGCATCAGCGCGTGTTGAGGCTGCGATTGATTTCGCCGATGAGGATGATGTCTTGCCGTGGCCAGAGCGTGCTGCGGTGTTGAACACCATGGCAACGCGCGTTGATACTCTGCTTGCCCATCCCCCAGCTGAGCGTCTTCGCGATGGTGTGCGAATCGCGATTGCCGGACCGCCAAATGCTGGAAAATCAACACTTATCAATAACTTGGTCTCGAGAGACGCCGCTATTGTTTCACCCATCGCAGGCACCACGCGCGACATAATCGAAGCGCCTGTATCACTTCACGGCCTTCCACTGGTTTTTATCGATACGGCGGGTTTGCGGGGCGAAACTGATGACAGCATCGAGGCCATTGGTATTTCGCGCGCTGAAGCCGTCGTTGCATCGAGCGATCTCGTTCTTTGGCTTGGCGACCTTGACGCTGCGCCAGTTCGCTCTGGCGTCATTGCCATCCGTGCTAAAGCTGATTTGTCAGAAGTTCCTAGCGATTCCCGCCTTGCTGTCTCAGTGATGACGGGCTTAGGCGTCTCGGCGCTCATTGACGCCATCGTGATTGCTGCAAAATCACTCCTCCCATTGCCAGATGCTATTGCGTTGAACGTCCGTCAGCGTGCTTGCTTGATTGATGCATCCACAGAAGTCTGCGCTGCCGCGTTCAACGATGATTTGCTTCTTGGCGCCGAACACCTCCGTCGTGCTCGACTTGCGCTCGACCGCCTGACGGGTCGTGCTGGCGTCGAGGACATGCTCGACGCGTTATTCGGGACGTTCTGTATCGGGAAGTAGACTGTTCCACGTGGAACAATTGTAGTAGCATACACGCATGTCCTTTGACGTGATCATCATTGGCGGCGGTCATGCCGGTACTGAGGCCGCTGCGGCAGCCGCACGCCGAGGTGCGCGTGTGGCCCTGGTCACAATGGCGCGCGCGACAGTGGGGGCCATGTCGTGCAATCCTGCAATCGGAGGTGTTGGCAAAGGGCAGCTGGTTCGCGAAGTCGATGCGCTTGATGGACTGATCGGGCGTGCGGCGGATGCGGCGGCGATTCACTATCGCATGCTCAACCGATCAAAGGGAAAAGCGGTTCAGGGGCCGCGTATTCAGGCGGATCGTGCGGCGTATCGCGACTCGGTGCAATCTATGCTCGTTGCACAAACTGGCGTGTCGATTATCGAAGCGCAGGTCGATTCGTTGATTATCTCAGATGGTGCAGTTGCGGGTGTGGCTTTGCTTGACGGGCAGCGGATTGAAGCGCCGTCGGTTGTGATCGCAACGGGCACATTCCTAAACGCAAAAATGTTTTGTGGTGATGCAATCACCATCGGTGGCCGCGTTGGTGAGGCAGGAGCAACGGCGCTTGGCGCTCAACTACGTGCGCTTGATCTGCCAGTCGCGCGATTGAAAACAGGCACGCCGCCACGGCTTGACGGACGCACGATTGACTGGAGCCGTCTCCAAATGCAGCCGTCGGACAGCGAAAACTGGACCATGTCGCCGATCGGGCAACGCACGTTGCCGCAACTTTTTTGCGCGGTCACACGGACCAATCGCGCAACGCATGATGTGATTCGTAGTGCATTGCATCAATCGCCTATATTCACAGGGGCCATCGAAGCGAGTGGCCCGCGCTATTGCCCGTCGATTGAGGACAAGGTCGTTCGTTTCGGCGATCGTGATGGGCACCAGATTTTTCTGGAACCCGAAGGGTGTAACGATCCGCTGATTTATCCGAACGGGATTTCGACATCGCTTCCAGTTGAGGCGCAGCTGGCTATGCTGCACACAATCGATGGGCTTGAACGCGTGGTCGTTGCACAACCTGGCTATGCAGTTGAGTATGATTATCTCGATCCGCGCGCGCTTGATCACAATCTTGCGTCGCGT
>JAYTWA010000354.1:0-8105 GCA_043743675.1 Sphingomonadales bacterium | reverse complement strand
GGCGATGCGCTGGCGGACATTGCGCGTGATGTGGACCGGCTGTTCGACACGTTGCTGCCGGTGCCCGATGACCAGCGCGCACCACTGTTTCACGCCATGCGCCATGCCAGCATTGGCGGTGGCAAACGGTTGCGGCCGTTGCTGGTTGTGGCGTCGTGCGCGCTGTTCAATGTCGACCGTGCGGCGGCATTGCGCGTTGGCTGCGCGGTCGAGGCGATCCATGTTTATTCGCTGATCCATGATGACCTGCCGTGCATGGATGATGACGATATGCGGCGCGGGAAACCGACAGTGCACAAGGCATTCGACGAAGCGATAGCCGTGCTGGCGGGGGATTCGCTTCACGCGCTGGCATTTGAACTGGTCGTTGACGAAGCGGTGAACACGGATCCGTTCGTTCGGATCGAACTGGCCGAAGGTCTGGCGCGGGCAAGCGGGCCATCGGGGATGGCAGGCGGGCAGATGATGGACATTGCCGCCGAAACGCAGACGTTCGATTTGAACGGCGTGACGCGGCTTCAACAGATGAAGACCGGCGCGCTGATTGCGTTTTCAGTGGAGGCGGGCGCGATCATGGGCCGTGTGCCGCCGGAAGGTCGCAGTGCCTTGCGCGGCTATGCGCGCGATGTTGGCCTTGCGTTTCAGATTGCCGACGATTTGCTTGACGAAGAAGGCGACGAAGAACTGGCAGGTAAAGCGCTGCACAAGGATGCTGCGGCTGGTAAAGCGACGTTCCTGTCGCTGCTGGGCGTGGACCGCGCGCGGGCGCAGGCGCAGATGCTCGTCGATCAGGCGATTTCGCATCTTAACAGCTTTGGCCCGGAAGCTGATCTGCTCCGCGCGATTGCGCATTATTCCATTGAGAGGGACCGCTGATGACCCGCATCGGCGTTTACCCTGGCACGTTTGATCCCATCACGCGCGGTCACATGGATATTATTGCGCGCGGCGCAAAGCTCGTGGACCGGCTCATCATCGGCGTTACGACGAACATCGCCAAATCGCCGATGTTCACTGATGACGAGCGCATCGCGATGGTGAAGCGCGAGGTTCAAGCCACGGGCATCGGCAATATCGACGTTGTCGGTTTCAATTCGTTGCTTATGGATTTTGCCGATCGTCAGGGTGCCACCGTGGTGATCCGCGGCGTGCGCGGCGTCACTGATTTTGAATATGAGTATCAGCTGACGGGCATGAACCGGCAGCTCAATGACCGCGTCGAAACAATCTTTTTGATGTCCGATGTTGCCTTGCAGCCGATTGCCAGCCGCCTCGTCAAGGAAATCGCGCTTTATGGCGGCAACATCGGCAAGTTCGTCATGCCTAGCGTTGAGGCCGAAGTGGTTGCCCGCGTCGAAACCATTGGACGCAAGGGCCGTTGACGTTCAGGCAGCGGTCACGTCATCACCCTATTTGTCCGCGCTGATGCTGGAGTTGAAACTTTGAAGACTTTTCTGACTGCATTGATGGCCGTGCTTGCCATCGCTAGCCCCGCGCTTGCCAAGAAAAAAACCAAACTCGCGCCGCGCACGATTGTAACAACGACGACTGTCGAGCCCGCCGCGACGCCCGACAATCTGTGGCATATTCAGCTGTCCACGGGGGGCGAAGTCGTGGTTTTGCTCCGTCCTGACAAGACACCGAACCATATCGAGCGGATCAAGACATTGACCCGCGCTGGCTTTTACGATGGCCTGTTGTTTCACCGTGTCATTGATGGCTTCATGGCGCAGACTGGCGATCCCAAGGGAACCGGCGAAGGCGGATCGTCGCTGCCCGATGTGAAGGCCGAATTTAATGACATGCCGCATCTGCGCGGCACGGTGTCGATGGCGCGTTCGGAAAGTGTGGACAGCGCGAACAGCCAGTTTTTCATCGTCTTCCTGCCGGTTTTGCGTCTCGACGGGAAATATACGCCGTTCGGGCGCGTGGTGTCGGGCATGCAATATGTTGACCTGATCGAACGCGGCGAGCCGCCGGCAAATCCGGCAAAAATTGTGAAAGCGTGGATCGAAGCTGATGGTCCCAACGCGCCGCGGATACCGCTTGCGACACCGATGATGGTGGCACCACCACAGGCGCTGCCATCGGGTGCAACGCCCAAATAGTGCGCGTCGATCTTTTCGATTTCGAGCTTCCCCCTGAACGGATCGCGCTGCGCCCCGCAAGCCCGCGTGATGCGGCGCGTATGCTCGTCGTTGACGCGGGGTTACAGGATCGATCGGTCCGCGACTTGCCATCATTACTCCGCGCGGGTGATTGCCTGATCTTCAATGATACCCGCGTTATCCCGGCCCAGCTTGAAGGGCGGCGCGGAGAGGCGTCGATTGGCGCAACGCTGCACAAGCGTGAAGGTCTGCGGTCGTGGCGCGCGTTTATCCGTAATGCTAAGCGGTTGCATGACGACGATGTGATTGATTTTGGCGCGGGCGTTTCAGCCGTCGCCAGCGCGCGCGGTGACGACGGCAGCTGGCTGCTGACTTTTGACGGCGACGACCCCGTCGAGACTTTGCTTGAACGCGCAGGAACAATGCCGTTGCCACCCTATATCGCCAGCAAACGCGCCATCGATGCGCGCGATGCGGATGATTACCAAACCATGTTCGCTGCGGAAAAAGGAGCGGTTGCGGCGCCCACGGCCGCGCTGCACTTTACGCCTGATCTTATGACAGCGCTGTCCAACAACGGCATCGTGCACGAAACACTGACGCTACATGTTGGTGCGGGGACGTTCCTGCCGGTCAAGGTTGAAGATACCGACGATCATGCCATGCACGCTGAATGGGGACGGATTGATGCGGCGACGGCGACGCGCCTGAATGCCGTGCGCGCGGGCGGCGGGCGATTGATTGCGGTTGGCACGACATCGCTACGCTTGCTCGAAAGTGCGGCGGACGATGATGACATTATCCACCCCTTCGAAGGTGACACTGCGATTTTCATCACGCCCGGTTATCGCTTCAAGGCCATCGATGGCTTGATGACCAATTTCCATTTGCCCAAATCAACACTCTTCATGCTGGTCAGCGCGCTGATGGGACTTGAACGAATGCAGGCCGCCTATGCCCACGCCATTGCAGAAGGGTATCACTTCTACAGCTATGGCGATTCGAGTTTGTTGATCCCGTGACCCGTTTTGATTTCAAAATCGCCGCCACTGATGGCCCTGCCCGCACCGGCATGATCCAGATGGCACGCGGCGAAATCCGCACGCCAGCGTTCATGCCGGTCGGCACGGCGGCGACTGTCAAGGCCATGAAGCCAGCCGATGTCCGCACGGGCGGGGCGGACATCATTCTTGGCAACACGTATCACCTGATGTTGCGCCCCGGCGCCGAGCGGATGGCGCGGCTGGGGGGGCTGCACGACTTCATGAAATGGGACCGGCCGATCCTGACCGACAGTGGCGGCTATCAAGTGATGTCACTGGGTGATCTGACCAAGATCACCGAAGAAGGCGTCGCGTTCAGATCGCATCTCGATGGGTCGCGGCACATGCTCAGCCCTGAACGGTCGATGGAAATACAGGCTTTGCTCGGGTCAGACATTGTGATGGCGTTCGATGAGTGCACGCCATTTCCGGCGACGCACGAGGTTGCCAGGAAATCGATGGAACTCTCAATGCGATGGGCACAGCGATCGCGCGATGCTTTTCAATCGCCGGGTGCATTGTTTGGCATTCAGCAGGGGTCGATGTTCGAAGACTTGCGCGCTGTCTCGTCAAAGGCGCTGATGGAGATTGGCTTTGATGGTTATGCCGTCGGCGGCCTCGCGGTGGGTGAAGGGCAGGCGGCAATGTTTGGCGTGCTCGATTATGCCGTGGACATGCTGCCCGCCGACAAGCCACGTTATCTGATGGGGGTGGGCAAGCCCGACGATATTGTTGGCGCCGTCGAGCGTGGCATTGACATGTTCGACTGTGTTCTGCCCACCCGTTCGGGCCGAAATGGACAGGCGTTTACATGGGACGGACCGCTCAACATCCGCAATGCAAAGTTCGCCGAGGATTTAACGCCGCTCGATCCGCACTCGCCAACGGCGGCGTGGAGCAAAGCCTATCTCCACCACCTCGTAAAGTCGGGCGAAATGTTGGGCGCGATGTTGATGACCGAACATAATCTGTGGTTTTATCAACAAGTGATGGCGGGTTTGCGTGGTGCGATTGGCAATGGAAGTCTGACGCTTTGGGCCAATCAGTTCCGCGCGCGATACACTGCGCGCCGCAATGAAACTGCCGCATAACCGCAATACGCGCGACTTCGTTTCGACGCCATGCCTTCACAATCCCCTGCCAACGCATATGCAGGGTGCATAATCGCCCGACACATATTTACAGGGGGCTGCAGTGCTCGATCTTGAAGATTTTAGCTACACGGACGGCGATGTTGATACCAACCAGACGGACAATGGCAGCATCCACGACATTATCGAAACGCGCTATTCTCGGCGTGCTGCGCTGTTTGGCGGCATTGCCGCAGTCGCGCTGCCGGGGTTCGTGCTGAGCGGGTGTGGCGAAGGCAGTTTGTCACCGTCGGGTGTCCAAGTCGGGGCCAGCAGTGTCCAGACGAGCGCAGGCCGCATTGTTTCGCTAGCGGGCACGGTCGAAGGCGGGACACCTGCATCGGTTCTCTGGGCGCAAGTCGCGGGACCACCTGTCACCCTTACGGGTGCCAATACGCTGACGCCGAGTTTTCAGGCACCCGCCGTTGCATCAGTAACGCCCCTTGAATTTTCGGTTACCGCGACAGCAAGCAACGGCGTCACATCATTTGCGTCAAGCGCTGTCACCGTCGGATTGCCGCAACTGGGCTTCACGCCAGTCGCAAAGAGCCTTGCCGATGTTGTGACTGTCCCCGCAGGCTACAGTGTGTCCGTGCTTTATCGTTTGGGCGATCCGATTACATCAGGCGTGCCCGCATTTGCGAACGACGGCAGCGACGCCAATTATGCGCAGCGTTCGGGTGATCACCATGACGGCATGTATTTTTATGGACTTGCGGCATCGGGGACGGCACCTGATCCAAACAGCAACACGCGCGGAATACTGTGCATCAATCACGAAAACATCACGCAGTCTTATCTGCACACGGCGGGTCCGACGTCCGTAGGCGGCATCCGCCCGACGGCAGAAGTGCAAAAAGAAATCGAGTGCCACGGTGTTAGCGTGATTGAAGTGACACGCGCTGGCGCTTCGGGTGCGTGGAACTATGTTACAGCATCTGCTTTGAACCGCCGGATTACGCCATTTACGCCCACACAGATTAATGGACCGGCGCGGGGCCATCCCCTGATGCGAACGCTTCATTCGCCGGCGGGAACGGACGGTCGCGGCACGATCAATAACTGCGCGAACGGGTTCACACCGTGGGGCACATATTTGACGTGCGAAGAAAACTGGACGGGCTATTTCCGACGTGATGCCAGCGACGTGACCACGCGGGCCGGAACCAAGTCCGCTGTGTCGCTTGCACGCTATGGTCGGGGTGCTGCTTCAGGGGGTAATTACAGCTGGACAACAGCGGCACCGATAGCCGCTGGCGATACCCGTATCGCGAAGTTCAATATGACCATCGACCCGACAAAGCCAGCCGACGGCACCGGCGATTTCCGCAACGAACATAATCAATATGGCTGGGTTGTCGAAATTGATCCCTATGATCCCACATCAGTGCCACGCAAACGCACGGCGCTGGGCCGGATGAATCATGAAGGCGCTTGGCCAGGTCGTTTTGTCGCGGGCGTGCGCCCGACATGGTATATGGGTTGCGACGCGCAGAACGAATATCTGTATAAGTTCGTGTCCGCCACACCATGGGCGCCTGCCGATGCTACCGCCACCAACCGATTAGCAATTGGCGACAAATATATGGATAATGGAACGCTCTACGTCGCGCGTTATGATGCCAACGGTAATGGCGTCTGGCTGCCATTGGTGTTTGGCACGGGTGCCGTAACAGCGACTAATGCGACCTATTCGTTCAGCGATGCGGGCGATGTTGCGATCAATTCACGGCTTGCCGCCGACGCGCAAGGGGCAACGCGGATGGACCGGCCCGAATGGACAGCCGTCAATCCAAAGACTGGCGAGGTTTATCTGACGCTGACCAACAACGCGTCACGAACCGGCACGACGACTGATGCGGCCAATCCGCGCGCTTATGTTGATCCGCCCTCAACCACGCGCGCAAACCGCAATGGTCACATCATCCGCTTGCGTGAAACGGGCGACACAACCGAAGCGCTGACATTCGTTTGGGATATTTATGCCTTTGGCGCAGGGTCGGATCTTGAGGCCGCCAATATCAACGTGTCGGATCTGACGGCGGATAATGATTTCTCGTCGCCCGATGGCTTGTGGTTTTCGCGCACGCAAAATGCCGGTGGCGTGGGCACGCCGTTGCTGTGGGTCGAAACCGATGATGGCGCCTTTACAGACGTCACCAACTGCATGCTGCTGGTCGGGCAGCCCGGCCAAGTCGGGGACGGTGGTCCGCGCATGATCACTAACACGCTGGCGGATGGCACCACGCGGGGGCAACCAACATTGGTCGGCGCGTTGCCCGGCACCAATTTGCGACGTTTCCTCGTCGGCCCGAAAGAATGCGAAATAACGGGTATCGATTCGACGCCTGATGGACGGACCGTTTTCGTCAATATTCAGCATCCCGGCGAAAATGGTGGCCCGACAAACATCACCAGTACATGGCCCGCCGGAACAGCAGGTTCACGACCACGCTCGGCAACCATCGTCATCACCAAAAATGATGGCGGCGTGGTTGCGGTCTGATCAGGCAGGATGCGGCGTGAGGCCCAGTCGCTCGCGCCGCGTCCAGCGGATGACAAGGACAACCGCCACGAAGGCGAGCCCGCTTGCCAGCCCCAGCCAGATGCCAAGGCCGCGCATCTTTAGGGGGAAGGCCAGCGCCACCCCGACACCGATTCCAATCACCCAATAACCGATTGCGGCATAGATCATCGGCCAGCGCGTATCCTGCAATCCGCGCAGGACGCCTGCACCGACGACCTGCGCGCCGTCGACGATCTGGAATAGGGCAGCCACGCCCAGAAAACCGACGGCAAGCCCGACAACCTCGGCATTTTTTGGGTCGGCAATATCGACAAAAATACCAACGAGCGGGCGCGGGATCAGGATCAGGGTCAGTGCCATGCACGCCATAAAGCCGGTCCCCATGGCCAGCGCCACCCAGCCCGAACGGTGGATTGCTCCCTTGTCGCGGGCGCCATAGCCGAGGCCAACACGCACGGTTGCTGCCTGCGCGATTCCCATCGGCACCATGAACGAAAAGGCGGCGATCTGAAGCGCGACGGCATGCGCGGCGATTGATGCGCGGTCGATCAGGCCCATCAGGAAAACGGCGGCGGCAAACACAGTGACTTCGAATGTCAGTGTAATCGCAATCGGCAGGCCGAGCGTGGCAAGCGCGCGGTAGCGACCCCAGTCAGCACGCCAGAACCGTCCGAAAATGGCATAGCGCCGGAATGGGTGCACCCACAGCACGACCCCGGCGAGCGCGACGAACAGGAACAGGTTCGCCAGCGCACTTGCGAGTGCTGCGCCTTCAAGGCCCATTTTGGGCATTCCAAGGTGCCCGAAGATCAGCGCCCAGCCGAGCACGGCATTGATAAACACGGCGCCGAACAGGACGATGGTGCCCCAGCCCGGACGCTCGATGGCCGAGATGAAATTACGCAGGGCCAGTTGTAAAAATGCAGGCAGCAATCCCCACATGAGCACGCGAACAAAGGCGCTCGCGGCGCGCGACAATCCGGCGTCCTGTCCCATCGCCAGCAGGATCGGTTCGGCATTCCAGAGGATCGCCCAACACGGGACGCACAGACTGACCGCGAGCCACATCCCTTGTCGCACAGTCCGGCGGATGTCGCGTACCGAGTGCATTTTGCGCCCGCGCTCGGCAGCAACCATTGGCGCGACGGCAGCAATGAGCCCCAAGCCAAACAACAGGAACGGAACATAAAGATTGATTCCAAGCGATCCTGCTGCGAGTTCATCCGCACCCAGCCGTCCGAGGAAAATCAAGTCGGTCGCATGAATGACGGATTGCGCAAGATTGGCAAGGATCAGC
>JAYTWA010000353.1:0-8010 GCA_043743675.1 Sphingomonadales bacterium | reverse complement strand
ATGCGGGTTATCATCCCGCTAAAAAAGATCATCGCCGATGCACTAAGGCTCGGCACATCAGGCTTGTTGCTGTCACACAACCATCCGTCGGGCGATCCGACGCCCAGCACCGCAGACATTCGCGCAACACGACAATTGGCGCGCGCCGCCGAAGCATTGGATATTCGGATTGTCGATCATCTCATCATTGGTGGTGCGCGCCGGTTCAGCCTGCGCGCGGCGGGGCTGATTTAGGCTTTGAAACACCCAATTCCGCAAAAGAAAACGGGTGCGCCTGTTTCTACAGTGCGCACCCGTGAAAGTTGACCGCTGCGACCCGGTCGGGAACTATCGCTATTAAAAGTCGAATTTCACAGCCGCTGAGATGGTTCGACCATTGATCGAGCGGGCACGGACAATGCCGTTGCCCGGGATCGAGCCTTCTTCAGCTTCGGTATAGCCTGCCACATCAAACAGGTTGTTCGCATTAAGCGAAACCTGCACGCGTTCGAGCGGGCGAACGGCAATGAACGCATTGACTTGCGTGAAGGCCGGCAATTTAAGCTGATTGCTGTCCTGCGTGAAACTGGCTGTCGTTCCGATCACACTCGCACCAACCGTGAACATATCCATCGTATAGCTTGGCGTCAGCTGATACGTGAAATCGGCCTGGCGACGTGGCTTCTTACCGATAGTCGTCACATCGTTCGATTTCGTGATCTTGGCATTCGTATATGTCGCGCTTGCCGCAAGGTTGAACCCGCCAGTCCGGTAGGAGCCTTCCAACTCAAGCCCGTAAGCGCGATATGTGTTGGCCGTAGACGTCTGCGTCTTGAGTTCATAATTTTGCTCTTCGGTGCGGGCCCAGAAGCCTGTGGCGTAGAGATTGAGGCCATTGCCCCGATATTTGACGCCAACTTCGGCTTGTTTGACGAAATCAACCGGACGCGCGCCAGGCAGAAGCGCGCCTGACAAAGCACTGGTATTGCCGCCGAAAACATAGCGATCTGCGTTAGCGCGACCGCCTTTGCTATAGCGGCCAAACATAGCAAGATCATCCGACAGCTTGTAATTCACGCCCAGCGAGTAGGACAGATAGCTGTAGTTATAATTCACGGGACGCTGTGCCGTGAGTGGAACAATCGTTGTCTGCCGCTCGGGCACGGAAATTGCGCCATTGCCATCAACGTCAAACGCAACAAGCGGGCCATCACCTGCTACGAAACCGCGCGCCTGCCCGAAGTCATAGCGAAGGCTGCCGTCGATGGTCAGGCCACCCGCGTTATAGCTAAGCGATGCAAACGGTGCGCTGGTATCGAAATCAAGATTAAATGTCCGGCGGCAGCAATTGCCGAAGAACGATGCACCATAAGAAACCAGTCCGTTGTCAGTGATACTACCCGTTGGATTCGTCGCTGAAACGAATGCTGGGTTACGAACATTGATCAAGGCTGCGTTGTTACCCTGCGCATCGAGTAAATAAGATGACCATGTCCAGTCGATGTCGATTTTCTGGCGCGATTTGTAAAATCCTGCTGAAAAATCGATCTTGCCTGACCCAACGTCAAAAGTGTGGCTCAATCGCAAATCATTGGTAATATTGTCGAGGCTGTTCAGTTTGGTGTTGAAGAGAACGATCCCAATCGCGTTCGCAGTCCCGGCAAAAGGTTGTCCAGCCAAGGGACCATTTGCATAAAACAATGTCGATCCTGTCAATGCAGGATTGGTCGTTGCCGGCACTGTGACCGGAGGCGGATTGATCACGTTATTGGCACTGGTCGCAATACCATCGGCAATGCCCTGCGCCGCGCCGGCAGTTGCCGGGAACGGCGAGTTAAATCGCCCGCTGATGTTTGCGTAACGGAACTTATTGTTTACGGTCCAGCCGTTGGCAACTTCGAATTGTCCTTCGAAACCGATTGCTTTGACCACCGGGTTCATGCCGTCGCGAATGTCGTTCACGTCGCGGTTGTTTTTGCCGTCGAGCGTAACCGCACGCGTGAAATTGATGCTATGAATCGTGTCGTTATTTGGGCTGAGGCCCGGCAGCGCTGAGTATTTCGGATCAGCATTCGTGCCTGTCACACTGACGGGGCTGGGCAAATACGCAATTGCGCGATCATCAAGATATTTGAAATTCAGACGAAAAAAGCCACCGTCGAACGTCTTCGTGATGTTGCCCTTGATCTGACCGCCCTTGTTGCCGTCATAACCTGCACGGCGCGGTCCTTCGCCAACGCGATAGAAACCACCAACGTGGAAATTGACAGTATCCGAAATTTTCCCACCATATTCGGCGTCCATGCGATAGTCGCGGTAATCAACGCCAAGCGAACCCTGGATCGAGCCACCTTCCTGTTCACCCGTTTTGGAAATCAGGTTGATGATCCCACCGGGCGAATTTGATGCAAAGGTCGACGCCGAGCCACCGCGCACCGCTTCGACGCGCGCAACATTAGAATCAACACGCAGGAAGATGTCCGCATTACCAAATGCGATGTCGCCGAATTCGAGGATTGGCAGGCCGTCTTCATGCAGCTGGAGGAATTTTGCACCGCCGGTCGAAATGGGGATACCACGCATCTGGATGTTGGCATTGCCTTCGCCGCCCGAGCTTTCCGAACGTATACCGGGGATGCTGCGAAACAATTCAGCGGCAGATCGCGGCGATGCAACGGCGATTGCGTCTGCATTCAATGCGCTGATCGACACCGAGCTGTCGAGGCGGTTTTGACCCTTGGCAACGCCGGTGACAATAATTTCATCGCTGGCTGCCTCGTCGGCGGGCGTTGCGGTCTGAGCAAAGGCAGGCACAGCGGCGATGATCGCGAGGCCAAGTGCGAAGCCAGAGACACCAGTGCGATAGGTTGCGATAGTCATATTATCCTCCCCGGACATTAAAATTTGAGGCGGGCTGCTACCCGTTCCGATTGTAACATATCGGTTTAGCAATCGATTGCAAGCGCAATTGCAATCGATTTCAACTTTTTTGGATGTGCCGCTTGCGCTTCGTTAGGGGATTGCGCACATTATAAAGCCAATGGCTGACCAACCCATAAAACGTATTCGCAACATTGCCGAACTCGCCGACCTCGCAGGCGTTTCGCCGGGCACAGTGTCGCGTGCACTGAGCGGCGCAGGTCTGATCAGCGCAAAGACCCGCACCCGCATACAGGAACTTGCGCAAACACACGGGTTCACCCCCAACGCCATGGCACGCAATCTGCGTATCCAGCGCACCGGTGCGATCGGCGTTGTCATTCCGCTTGGCCATGAAGTCGGCCAGCATATTTCCGATCCCTTCTTCATGACGATGCTTGGTTATCTAGCCGATGCGCTCACCGAACGCGGCTATGATTTGCTGTTGTCGCGCGTCATTCCGTCCGATGCGAACTGGCTGGACAGGATTGTTGATTCGGGGCGTGTTGATGGGGTCATACTGATCGGTCAGTCGGATCAGGCTGCGACGCTGGACCGTGTCGCCGCACGTTATCATCCTCTGGTCGTCTGGGGCGGGCATGAGGCGGGGCAGGTTCATTGCTCCGTCGGCACGGATAATGAACGCGGCGGCGATATTGCGACAACACATCTGATCGAACAGGGTTGCCAACACATCGCGTTTTTTGGTGATGATCGTGCGCTTGAGATTAGACAACGGCTTGCAGGGTGTAAAACGGCGATGGCGCGTGCGGGACTTTCTGATGGTCTGCGCATTTTCCCAGCCCACCTGACGGCCGATGACGCGCATCCTAATATTGCGACCTTCCTTGGCGAAAGCGATGGACGACCGCAGGGTATCGTTGCCGTTTCGGATGTTGTTGGCATGAGCGCGATCAATGCCCTAACCGAGCGCAGTGTTAGCGTGCCCGATCAGGTTCGCGTTATTGGTTATGATGATCTGCCGATTGCGTTGCAGACGATCCCGCGCTTGACAACTGTGCGCCAAGATTTCGCTGGCGGCGCCGCGCATCTCGTCGATCTTCTGTTCCGACGGATCGGTGGGGCTGAGACCGATTCAGTGGTTATGCCGCCCGAACTTGTCGTGCGCCTGTCGAGCTAAGATTTTGTCGCAAACCAGATGACGTGCTTTGGCCCCTTGCCATTGTTGCGCGCGCGGACGCTGACTTCATCGACGGCAAATCCGGTGTCTTTCAGACGACGTACAAAGGCATTGTCGGGGGCTGCGGACCAGACAGCGAGAACACCACCGGGCTTCAGCGCGGCTTTCGCCACGGATAGGCCGCGCATCGAATAGAGCCCGTCATTGGCCGCGCGCGACAGGCCATCGGGGCCATTGTCGACATCAAGCAATATCGCGTCGTAACAGCGCGTGTTACCAGCAATCACGGCGGCGACGTCGCCAGTAATCAAATCGACACGGCAGTCATCAAGGCAGCCGGCTGCCAACGAAACCATAGGCCCGCGTGCCCAATCGATGATTTCGGGAACAAGTTCGGCCACGGTCACCCGTGACTTCGGCGGCAACACGCCAAGCGCAGCACGCAACGTAAAGCCCATGCCATAACCACCGATTAGCAAATGCGGTGCTGCGACCCCCATCAGCCGTTCGCATGTCATGACCGCGAGCGCTTCTTCAGACCCGCTCATCCGGCTGTTCATCAGTTCATTGCGGTCGAGGACAATCATAAAATCGTCGCCCCGCTGAAACAGGCGAAGCTCGTCGCCGCCGGGGATTTGTGCCGTTGCGATCAATATCCGTGGTGTCATGTTGATCGTCTCCGGGTTGACCGCGATAGTCGCAGTGCCATATCGGCGCTAAGACGTGATGATCGTCGCGCCAACCCCGCTTGCTACTGGAAATAATCTTTTTATGCCGTCGTTCAAACAGCCGACCTTTCAAGAACGCGCCGCGCTTGCCGCCAAAGCCAAAACGGCTGCGCTGGATAAGTTGCGCACAAAGCCGCCCGTCGATGAAGCCGTTCTTGCCGAGCGCCGTGCCGCAGCACTGGTCCGGGACGCAGCGGCACAAGCGGCACGCGAAGAAAAGGCAGCAGCCCGTGCGCTGGAAAAGGCCACAAAAGATGCGCTGAAAGCCGAAGCTTTGGCAGCGGTTCCTGTGCCACTGTCTGAAGAAGAGCAAAAAGCAATTCGCGACGCCAAATATGCCGCGCGCAAAAACCGTGTCGGGAAGCCTAAGCGATAAGTCGCGTCGCGTCGCCGTCAATCGCGATGCGGAAAACCGGCGCCGCCGTGCCGCCGAAGTTCAACCGGACGCGTTCGGGGTGGTCGATGAGTTTGCGCCCCGCCATCCCCCAATAATCGACAAAGCTGACAACATCGAGCGTGTCGAGCACTAGCCAGCTGTAGCTTTGCGTCGGTTCGCTGGCGGGGTTTGCAGCAACAAGGCCCGTGCCGTTGAGCGGGCGATAAGGCCCGCGCAAAGCGTCGGCGACGGCACCATAGAGGCCATTAGGGCCGGTCGGTCCATCGGGCGCAAAGACATGGCGCTGCGTTGACCAGAAGAGATAATAAAGACCGCCCTGGACAATGACGTGCGGGCGTTCAAGTTCGTTGCACAGGCCGAGAGCCGAGTAAATTGGTGGCTGTAGTGCCCAGCCGTCAGCACCGCGCGCAATCAGCCCGACAACACCGTTATAGCTATGATCATTGCGCCCGTCCGAGCCGGTAAACACCAGACAGTCGCCACCGTCCGCCGGATCGCGGAAATAGCCGGGATCGCGAAACCCCTTGATCAGTCCGGGAACGCCCTGATGCGCATTCGTATCGACATAATGATCGCCGTCGCTTGCCACGATCAACGTCGGTGTCGTCCAGTTTTCGATGGCGCGATCGTCGGCACGCAGCGTGCCGGTTGTTTCGAACAAGCGCTGTTCGAATGAGAATGGTTCGCCCGGACGACCTGTCGCGGTGAAGTAAAGCGTAACCGTCCGACCGTCATCACCGACGATCGCCGATCCGGCCCATTCGCGGGTTCCCGGAGCAAGACCGTCAGGCAGCAGATTGCCGCAATCAGTCCAGTCATTGCCGTTTTGTGCGACCAATCGGATGCGCGCTTCGCCGTGGCGCAACGCCGGATCGGGAAGCACGCGCGACGACAGCATCATCCATAATCTTGCGCCGTCAAATGTCGCCGTGCGGCCATCGCGGTGCTGAACCGGCCACGAGTCCCACAAGTCGAGGCCAGCGATCAGCGGGCAGACGTCGGCGGGCGCAATCACCGGAATCGTTGGCACCGGCGCGTCGCCGATCCGGGCAACGTCCGCGCCCGTCCAGTGCGCATTTTTATCCATGTGCTGCGCAACAATCATCGACGCGATCCCAAAGTCTTACCGCTGTTTAACAACACATCACAAGATTTCAACAATCGATTGCAAAAGTCAGGCGACGGTGGCGCCGCGCGCTTTGTCCTTCACCCAGATCATCGTGACGGAGGCGCAAAGCAGCAGGACGCCACCAAACATCAGGGCGTTGCGTGGATCGCCGCTGAGAAGATGCTTGTAAATCCAGCCAAAGGTCAGCCCGTTGATAAGCATCGGGATGACAATCATCATGTTGAAAATGCCCATGTAGACCCCCGTTCGTATTGGCGGAATCGATCCGGCAAGGATGACATAGGGATTGCCCATGATACTCGCCCAGCCGAGGCCGAGGCCAATCGCGGGTATCAGCAAAGTAAGATGCTGACCCAGTTGTGGCATGGCGAGTGCCTGAAACACGCCCGGCCCCGTGTCCGCCCCACCGCCGGTGATATGCGGCAGATAGATCATCGCCAGCCCGGCAAGCGCGAGGCAAATCATGTGCATGACTTTTGCCCCGAAGCGCCGGGTAAGCGGCATCATGGCGAAGGCTCCGGCAAAGGCGATGAGATTATACGTTGCGCCGACCTGTCCGTTGGTCAGCGCTGCATCCCTGAAAGCTGTGGAGGTTTTGTCGCTGGTATCGAAAATCGAACGACCGATCGAAAGGACCGCATAGCTCCAGTAAATCGTAAAACCATACCATTGGAACAGGCTCATCCATGCCATCTGGCGCATCGATTGCGGCATTTCGCGAATGGCATTCCAGATTTCGGACAGCGTTGCGCCAAGTGTTTTGGGCGCGGCCGCAATCTGGGCGACTTCCTCGTCCGTCAGCGGCAATTCGCGGACACGGAACACCGACCACAGGATTGTCGTGATCGACAGCACGGCACCGATCATGAACGAGACATGCGTGATGTCGGGGATGTTGTGCGCGTCGACGGCGTCCTTGTTCATCCCGAACCAGTAAACGAGGATCGACGGCGTCAGGAACGACAGCATCTGGGCAAGGCCAGTGAACGCCGATTGCGAAAGAAACCCGACTTCGTGCTGATCCTCATTCAGGCGGTCGCTGACGTAAGCGCGATACGGCTCCATGGTGATGTTGTTCCCGGCATCGAGCAGCCAGAGCAGGCTTGCGGCCATCAGCAAACTCGATGAAAACGGCATGAACAACAGCCCGAGCGAACACATCACCGCACCGATCAGGAAATAAGGCGTTCGCCGCCCAAAGCGCGAATTGGTCCGGTCGCTGAGCGCGCCGATCAGCGGCTGGATGAGCAGGCCGGTCATGGGGCCAGCAAGCTGGAGGATCGGCAACGACGCCTCGTCCGCACCAAGATAGGAATAAATCGGCACCATATTGCCCTGCTGCAACCCAAAGCTGAATTGCAGGCCGAGAAAACCAAGGTTCATCTCGATGATCCGCATCAGCGAGAGATTGGGCTTTAGCTTGGCAATATTCACGGCGATCCTCCCGCATGTGCCATCAGTGCGACACTGCTTTGCGAGACACGCTAACAGGCGTGAGCGCGTTTGCAACAATCGATTGCAATAGTGGCCCGTATGTCACCGGACGGAGTCCGACTCTGCTTTTCACAAAGGGGGTATTTGACCGGCGCGTCCTGCCACGGGTCCGGGGCTCGACGACTTGGTAGTCTGGTTTGTCTCTTAAGCGTCGAGACTTTGTTTGATCCGTTCGGCACGCCGTTCCCTTGTTCAAGGGCTCCTGTGGCTGTTTAAGAGATTG
>JAYTWA010000352.1:0-4133 GCA_043743675.1 Sphingomonadales bacterium | reverse complement strand
GCTTTGAGCAAGAGGCGGCGGGCAGTCAGGCGTGCCCCCTCGGCACCGCGCATGTCGGGGGCAAGGACATGGCTGTGGCCGATGCTTCGCATCTGTGTTGGCTTTTCGGGGAGGTCGACGCCGTGAAGTTGGTACCAGAGCCGGTCACCGTCGATGCCGCCCCATGCTGATCCCGCCGAGCGGGGCATGCGCGCGCAAAGTTGTTCGATGTCGTTGACACCGGCGCGGGCAAGCCGGATTTTCATTTTTGCGCCAATCCCCGCGATGGCCGTGAGCGGCAAGGTGAACAGCCGTTGCGGCAATTCTTCGGATTTCAGGACAATCAGGCCGTCGGGCTTCATCATGTCCGACGCGAGTTTGGCGAGCAGCGGATTTGGCGCGATACCAATCGAACAGCCGAGCCATTCGCCGACATGCGAGCGGATGCCCGCCTTTATGCGCGCGGCAAGCGCCCGCGCCACCGCTTCGTCACTTTCATTGTCGAGCAATCGGCAGGCCACTTCGTCAATTGAACAGACTTTGGTAACAGGGATATGACATTCGATCTCTGTGATAATACGCTCGTGATAAGCGACATAAAGCTCGTGACTGGCCGCGACCACTACGAGGTCCGGACATTTCGAGCGCGCTTCCCAGACCGGCGTTCCTGTTGAAATGCCATATTTTTTGGCTTCGTAGGATGCCGCAATGGCGCAGCTGGATTCAAGACCACCCGGCACGACGATGACCGGTCGCCCGCGCAACGCTGGGTTTTCTTGTTGCTCGACGCTGGCGAAATAGGCGTTCAGATCAAGGAATAGCCAGCGCAATGGGCGGGGCGGAAAGGCGACTCGGGGCATAACCGAACCATTAGCAGAAATCGGAACATAAATAGAACATATGTGAATAAAGTTTTCGTCATTTGCGGTCGAAAGAACAGGCGGCTAGGTCAATTGGTATGACGATTATTCCGAACCCGATTGCGCTTATTGGCAATACGCCGCTCGTCCGCCTGAATGGGCCGTCGGAGGCTACGGGGTGTGAAATCCTGGGCAAATGCGAATTCGCCAATCCCGGCGCGTCGGTTAAGGACCGTGCGGCGCTGTATATCGTCGAGGATGCAGAAGCGAATGGGACGCTGAAACCCGGTGGGACGATTGTCGAGGGGACGGCTGGGAATACCGGGATCGGCCTCGCGCTCGTGGCGAATGCCAAGGGGTATAAGACGATTATCGTGATGCCCGAGACGCAGAGCCGCGAGAAGATGGACACGCTGCGTGCGCTGGGCGCCGAGCTGGTGCTTGTGCCCGCCGCGCCCTTCAGCAATCCCGGTCATTTTGTACATACATCAAGGCGCATTGCCGAAGAAACACCGGGTGCCGTGTGGGCCAATCAGTTTGACAATATCGCCAATCGCCGCGCGCATATTGCGGGGACGGCAGAAGAAATCTGGGAACAGACGGGTGGAAAGGTCGATGGCTTTACGTGTGCAGTGGGCACGGGCGGGACGCTGGCGGGTGTAGGCCTTGGCTTGAAAGCGAAAAATGAGGACGTCGTTATCGCACTGTCTGATCCGAATGGTGCGGCGCTGTTCAACTATTATGCGCATGGTGAATTGAAAGCGGAAGGCACGTCGGTTGCCGAGGGGATCGGGCAGGGACGGATCACCGCCAATCTCGAAGGCGCGCCGATTGATCGGCAATACCGGATTTCGGATGAGGAAGGGCTGGTTCAGGTTGCGGCGTTGCTGCGCGACGAAGGGCTATGTCTGGGGCTGTCGTCGGGGATCAACGTGGCTGGTGCCATGATGCTGGCGCGCGATCTGGGGCCGGACAAAGTGATTGTGACCATCCTGTGCGATACAGGTTTTCGTTATTTATCATCACTTTACAACCCCGAATGGCTGCGCGCGAAGGGTTTGCCGGTGTTCCCTTGGCTTGCCGCTGATTGAGTCCTATATTTAGGCCATGCCGATGGGTTTTCCTGGACGTCCCCCGACTGCGGGTGAAACGCGCGAGCGGATGCAACGCATTCGAGTTGGTATGACGGGGTTGGCAGCCGTTGGCCTGATCGTGATGGTTGCAACAGCCGTCGCGACGGGCGTGCGGCGCAGCGCAGTCGAGAGTGCGGCGGATGCAGGGCCGCCTGCGGTTGTGGCGACAGTGCCAGTGGCCGTTGATCCAAAGAGTGAGCCGCTTGCACAACTGGGCGTCGCACCGGATGCCAAGGATGTAAAAGCGTCGCCGACGAAGCGGCCCAACTGAAAATCCTTGCGACATTGCTCATCATGGTTGCGCTTTTGGGCGCGAGTGAAAAGCCACGCGTCACGCTGATGACGGCGCTACCACTGATGTGGGGGGAGGGGACGCCTGCTGATGTGATTGCAGGGCGAAGCGGGAAATCCGAAACGATCAAGATTATAGAAACGCAGTTCGATGTTCGTGCCATCGATACAATCTCGGCAAAAACATTGGGCCGGGACATTGCAATCATCGCACAGCCGCGCCGTTTGTCGCCTGAAGAACTGGTCGCGTTTGACAAATGGCTGCTCGGCGGTGGTCGGGCGATGATTTTTGCCGATCCCGAACTTGTCTGGCCAAGCATCCATGCGCTGGGCGACAATCGTCGTGCGCCGCCGGTCGAACTGCTTGATCCGCTGTTCAAGCATTGGGGCGTGACGCTCGGCGACAGTGATCAGAAGGCGCAGATGGTGTCGATCAATGGCGTTACGGTAAGGCTGTTGGCGTCTGGCGTATGGCAGGGGCCAAGAGCTTGCACCGCGATTGTGACCGAAGTGCTCGATTGCCGCATCGGCAGGGGTCATGTGCTGCTGGTGGGTGATGCCGACCTCCTCGACTCGCGCCGTTGGGCCGCGCCGCATCATGATAATATGGCTTGGATTTTATCTCAGATGCATAGGCTTGCCATAAAATAATGAGAACATAAATGGAACTTATTTTGAAATAACGACAAAATCCCCTTTTCACCCGTTAAAAACCGTTGTGAACCACTATATCCCCTGATACGCCTTGACCCCGACAAGAGGCGGGACAGTGGCAGATCGGGCGGTTTTCAAGGGCTATGCGTTGCAGGGCATCGACGGCAAAGGCCGCGTTGCACTCCCAGCGCCGATGCGCCTGATCGTCGAAGGCCAGAAGGGCGAGCGCACGCTGCTGCTGTCCGATGATGACAAGCGCGGATGCTTGCGTGCGGCGGACACGAACTGGTCGAACCGTCTTTATGACCGCCTGACTGCCGATGCTGACCGTGCGCTGGGTGCAGGTGTTGAGATTGACCGCGAAGATGTTGCTGCCAGCGCCTTTGGCCGTTTTGATGAAGTGCCTTTTGACGCCTCGGGCCGGTTCATCCTGCCACCGTTCCTGCGTAACAAGGGCGCGCTGACCAGCCTCGCATTCTTCTGGGGTGCAGGCGATACGATTGAAGTCTGGTCGCCTGAAAAACTCCTCGTTAATCCGAACGCGGACGCGGCAAAGAAAGAACGCTGCGCCTGGTTGATGAGCGAGCGGGGAGTGTCATGAGTGCGCCACACACGCCTGTGCTGCTTGATGAAGTGTTGAGCGCGCTCGTCATCGTCCCCGGCGAGAAACATATCGACGGCACTTATGGTGCGGGCGGCTATTCGCGGGCAATGCTTGATGCGGGTGCAGCGGTAGTTGCGTTCGACCGCGATCCCGATGCGATTGCCGCTGCCGATGTGCGCGACGGCCTGACCTTGATCGAAGACTGCTTTTCGCGGCTGGATCGTGCGGCCCCCGCCGACGGCGTTGTCCTCGACATCGGCGTTTCGTCAATGCAGCTTGACCGCGCCGAACGCGGCTTTTCGTTTCAGTCCGATGGCCCGCTCGATATGCGGATGGCGCAGTCCGGCGAGAGCGCGGCGGACTTCCTCAACACGGCGGATGAGGAGACCATCGCCAACATAATCTACCGCTATGGCGAAGAGCCAAAGTCGCGGCGGATAGCGCGCGCGATTATCGCCGCCCGTCCGGTAACGCGCACGGCGGAACTTGCACACATTGTTCGGCGTGCCTGTGGTTACAAGCCGCATGATAAAAAAGATCCCGCGACGCGCACTTTTCAAGCGCTGCGTATTCATATCAACCGCGAGCTTGAAGAGCTTGAGCATGGCCTTG
>JAYTWA010000351.1:0-3057 GCA_043743675.1 Sphingomonadales bacterium | reverse complement strand
GCCGTCAGGATTTGTCGCGCATAAAGCTGATACGGATCGCCCGTCGGTGTCCATAATTTACGAAGCGCGACCAGCCGCGCTGCCACGTCACCAGAATAGGCCGCGCGCAAGTCATTGGCGACCGTGCCACTGCGATCCGCTGGGTCCGCTGCGTCATAGATTGACCCGTAAAGATCGACGAGCGCTTCGTTCGAAAACACACCCAGTGTCGCCGCCCGGTCCGCAAAGCCCGTTCGCGCACCCGGTTCGCTCAGCGGCGCGCGCGCGGCCCATGCCTGCACTTGCGGCCCAACGGTTGAAAATAATGGTGCCGGAATCTGCACGCCCACCGCTGCGGCAAGGCCAAAGCGCCATGCCGTCAGCTTCTGCACATCATCCCACTGGATCGTGATTGCGCGGCGTGTGTTGGTTCCGGCCCCCACAACTTTTTCGGCGAGCAGCACATCGATGCCGCGGGCGCGCCGTGCGTTTTTGCTGTTACGCGCTTGGGCGACCAAAGAACTTGCCGTGCCGCCTTCGCCTGACAGCCCGGCACACATCGCGCGCGCCAACTGCCACGCCGGGGCCGGCCCTTGTGCCGCCGCATCATCGGCAATGCCGCACATCGAAGCAGGGTCGGCACTTGCCAGCGCCGATTGCATCGCCGCTTCATAAAGCCACGGCGTGTAATTATCCGCATCGACACGCTGGACCAGCGCGCGCGCATTCTCTGCCTCGCCCATCCGCACCAGCAACCACGCGCGGTGCGCGACCCAGTCCGCGCCATTGATGTTTGCCGGGATGCTGCTTTGCGACAGGAGCGCGCGGCGCAACAGGATCGATACCCACCGGGATGCTACCGGTGCTTTGGCGAGCACCATCATACTGGTCAGATAGCGCCCGTCCGCATCGCCGAACGCGCCCGCACCAAAGCCGCCATCCTCGACCGCGAGCAACCCGACTTGATCGAGCGAACGTCGTGCCTGTGGCGGCAAATCCTGTGGCGGCGCGATGGCAATGCTGGCGTTGTCGCTGCTGTTACCCAAACCGCCTTCGTCCGACGCAACGTCTTCAGTGCCACCGGGTGCGGTTGATTGAACCGGCGGGCGCAGCGTCATGTCAGGAACGTCATTCTCGTCACGGTTCGCCGCAGAGCGCGCCGGACGATTCTCGGTCGGCCGCGCCGCCGGTTTCGGCGCAGGCGCTGGTGGCGGATCGGGTTCACCAAAGCCCGGGGGCAGAATCGATTGCGGGCTTTTCTGTGCCAATGCCGGGTAAAGCGCTATCAACGCGCACCCGGCAACCAGCGCCATTCCGATCCGCTTAACGGGGAAGCGCAATTTAACGGGGAAGCGCATTGGCCGGAACCGTCTTTTCAACGCGCGTCATTGGCTTGCTGGCGTCGATCCGCGACAGCAATATCGCGCCGCCGATCAAAGCGAGCACAACCAAAATCCAGACAAATATGCGTATCATTTATGGCTATTCCTGAATCGCAAATCATCTGCGTCACGTGGCTCTTTGCCCGATTGCAACCGCCGCTGTATAGCCCCCGCCGATATGTCAGCCCACTCTCATGCCTGCGCTATCCCAATGCGCCCGATTGTCCTCATCGGATTGATGGGTGTCGGCAAGACGACTGTCGGGCGGCGATTGGGAGCACGGTTGGGCCTGCCTTTTGTCGATGCCGATCATGAAATCGAAATTGCAGCGGGGTTGTCAGTTGCCGAAATCTTCGAACGATTTGGCGAAGCGCATTTTCGTGACGGTGAACGCCGCGTGATTGCGCGCCTGATTGACGGCACGACCAAAGTCATCGCAACCGGCGGCGGCGCGTTCATGAACGAGGCCACGCGCGCGTTAATCCTCGACCGGACAACTGCGGTCTGGCTCGACGCCGACATAGACACATTGGCACAGCGCGTTTCGCGGCGCGATCACCGCCCGTTGTTGCGCGGTAAAGATGCACGAACCGTGCTCGGCGAACTCGCGGCCGTGCGCAATCCGGTTTACGCACTCGCGCCTGTTCATATCAAAAGTCAGATGCATCCGCATGACATGACAGTCGAAGCCATCGTAGGGAAACTGACCGGATGACGCGAATTCCCGTGGGGCTGGGCGCGCGCAGCTATGACATCCTGATCGAAAATGGCGCATTGGGGCGGGCTGGCGCGCACCTGAAACCGCACAGCAAAACCGGCCGTATCATTATCGTCACTGACGCTAACGTTTCGCCACTCCATCTGGCAACGCTCGCAGCATCGGCAACGGCAGCGGGCCTAACCGTCGAAAGCATCATCCTTCCGCCCGGCGAAGGCACAAAGACATGGGCACAACTCGAATCGCTATGCGATCAACTCCTCGCTTTTGAAATTGAACGCAGCGAAGCCATTGTCGCGCTCGGCGGCGGCGTCATCGGCGACCTCACGGGCTTTGCGGCAGCCATCGTCAAGCGTGGTTGCACTGTCGTTCAAATCCCCACGACTTTACTTGCTCAAGTCGATTCGTCGGTCGGCGGCAAAACCGCAATCAACACGCGCGCGGGCAAAAACCTCATCGGAGCTTTTTACCAGCCTGCCTTCGTCCTGATCGATCCCGCAACGCTCGACACTTTGCCGCCCCGTGAACTGCGCGCGGGCTACGCCGAAGTCGTGAAATATGGCCTGATCGATGATCCCGAATTTTTCACATGGTGCGAAGCCAACGGCGCGGCCCTGATTGCGGGCGATACCGAAGCCCGCGCCCACGCCATTGCCACCAGTGTTGCCGCAAAAGCGCGCATTGTCGGCGCTGATGAACGCGAAACGACCGGCACCCGCGCGCTGTTGAACTTGGGACATACCTTTGGCCACGCGCTCGAAGCCGAAACTGGATTTTCGGACCGACTCCTCCACGGCGAAGGAGTCGCGGCAGGCATGGCCATTGCTTTCCGTTATTCGGTCGCGCGCGGCCTCTGCCCCGCCGAAGATTCAGCACGTATCGATGCCCATCTCGCTGCCGTCGGCCTGCCCACCGGTGCGCGTCCAGCCACCAACGCCAGCGGCAATACCCTTGCTGCCCACATGGCACATGACAAGA
>JAYTWA010000350.1:0-2216 GCA_043743675.1 Sphingomonadales bacterium | reverse complement strand
CTGATGGCGATTGGCAGTGCTGGCTGGGACGATGGATTATGTGCCATGTTCGGCGTGCCGCGCAGCATACTGCCCGAGATTGTCGACTGCGCGGGCGAACTTGGCGCAACACTCCCCGATTTTTTCGGCGCAACAATCCCCATTTGCGGGATGGCAGGGGACCAGCAAGCTGCGCTGATCGGTCAAGCCTGTCTGTCGCCCGGCCAGACCAAAGCGACGTTTGGCACTGGCGCGTTCGTGTTGACGCAGACCGGACGGGCGCTCCCCCAATCACGCTACCGCTTGCTTTCGACTGTGGCGTGGCAATTGGGTGGTGAGCGCCATTATGCACTTGAGGGATCAGTGTTTGTTGCCGGGTCGCTGATCCAGTGGCTGCGCGATGATCTGAACCTGATCGATCATGCCGCAGAAACCGAGCCGCTCGCGCGCAGTGTGCCCGACAATGGTGGTGTCTATCTGGTTCCCGCACTCTCGGGTCTGGGTGCGCCGCATTGGCAGCCAACTGCACGGGGTGCGATTATGGGGCTGAGCTTTGCCGCGAAGAAAGCGCATATCGCCCGCGCCGCACTCGAATCAATGGCGCATCAGACCAATGATCTCAAGAACGCTTTCGCCGCTGACGGGGCCGATTGGGCTGAATTGCGCATCGATGGCGGGATGGTGGCGAATGACTGGATGGCGCAGGATCTGGCGGATATGCTGGACATCGATGTCGAACGGCCCGCGTTTATTGAGACGACGGCGCTGGGCGCGGCGATGCTCGCGGGTGTCGGGGCAGGGCTTTATCCGTCGCTTGAGGAAGCCGCCGTCATGAGGGGCGGCGTGACGCGATTTGCGGCACAAATGGCAACGGCGACGCGCGACAAGCGGCTCGACGGCTGGGCGGATGCTTTGGCAAGAGTCTTGTGACATTGCATGAAGACTTTCTGACGCGGCTTAACGCGATGCCTGTTGTTGCGATTCTGCGTGGGGTCACACCGACCGAAGTGGAGGACGTTGCCGAGGCCATTGTCGCGGCGGGCGTGACGATTATCGAAGTGCCGCTTAATTCGCCTGATCCGTTTGCGTCAATTGAACGGATGGCCAAGCGTTTTGCAGGGCAGGCCGTCGTTGGTGCGGGCACGGTTCTGACTCCCGAAGACGTTGCACGGTGCAAAGCGGCTGGCGCGCAACTGATTGTGTCGCCCAATATGCGCACCGATGTGATTACGGCGACTGTGAAGGCGGGGATGATTTCCGCGCCGGGGTGCCTGACCCCGACCGAAGCCTTTGCCGCGCTTGATGCGGGCGCGCACGCGGTAAAGCTATTCCCTGGCGAGCTCGTTTCGCCTGCGGTCGTTAAGGCCATGCGCGCGGTTTTGCCGAAAGCTGCGACGGTGCTGGTCGTCGGGGGCATAACTGTTGATAATGCAGCAGCATTCAAGGCAGCAGGCGCAAATGGTTTCGGCGTCGGCGGGTCGATTTATCGGGCCGGCTTATCGCCTGCTGCGGCCGGAGCAAATGCAGCCGCTTTTGTAACGGCGCTGTCGAACTGACCTAAGACGCTAGGATTATTGCGGACACTTCTTCCATTTTTCCCGCCACAAGAAGCGAGTCGCCGCCGACGAGGCCGACTTTTGTCTGGTTGTTCTCGTCAGTCCGCAAATAAGCGATGTTTGACGCAACAACCATGTAATCACCGCCCCACGATTTGAGCAAAACGAACTTCATGCGTGAATCTCCTTAGAGCGTTCGCATAGACATCGCTTGTCTTTGATTGATTAACGTCGCGTGCAAATATTTTCGGACATGCCGGTAACATCGGTTTGATAGACAAATAAGGCGCCGGCCAGTGGCTGATCGCCAAGCTGTTCCGGGGTCAGGCCGTCGCGTGCCGTCGTGACCATCAACTGGTTCAGATCGGGTCCGCCGAAAGCGGGGCAGCTGGGTTGGCTGACGGGCAGTGTGATACGGCGCTCGATGCTGCCATCGGGGCGATAGCGGACGACTTCGCCAGAACCCCATTGCGCATTCCACAAATGGTCCTCCGCGTCGATGCAGCTGCCGTCGGGGTAGCGGTTGCCGCTGGTCGTCGCGAAAATTTGAGGTTCGCCGACGGGGCCGTCCACCGGATCAATTTCGTAGCGCCAGATCGTCTGACGCGGTGAATCGGCGAAGTACATTTTTGTGCCATCCCGATTCCAACACAAACTGTTCGGGATTTTGATGTCGCCAAG
>JAYTWA010000349.1:0-9266 GCA_043743675.1 Sphingomonadales bacterium | reverse complement strand
CAGCCCCACCGATGACGAACTAATGATTCCTGGCGTAGAGGACCGGCTAGCCGACTACTCGGTGGGCAATCATGCGATCTATGCGGCGTTTGGATGGCCAGAGGCTGAAAATGCTTATCCGCTGGTTCGGGAGTTGGCGATCAAACACGGCGTCGGGTTTTTCGATGCAAGCTGCGATAAGCACGAGCCTGAAATCTACTTTCCTGGCGATACGTTACGCCCTCCGTCGGGCGGAAGATGGCGCGAAATGTCAGCTGATTTTCGGTCCGGAGACATTAGCAAATACATTCCGCAAGACTTTCATCAAGACGAGCAGCCGAAGCGACGCTGGTTCGATATTTTCCGGAGACCGAAATGAGCATCCTCGTCAACAAACACACCAAGGTCATCACGCAGGGGATGACCGGCGCGACTGGCACGTTTCATACCGAGCAGGCGCTGGCTTATGGGTCGCAGATGGTCGGCGGGGTGACGCCGGGCAAAGGCGGGACCGTGCATATCGGGCTGCCGATGTTCGATACCGTGGCAGAGGCGGTTGCGAAGACGGGTGCGGATGCGAGCGTCGTTTATGTGCCGCCGCCGTTTGCTGCAGATTCGATCCTCGAAGCGATTGATGCCGAAGTCGCGTTGATCGTGTGCATCACGGAAGGGATTCCGGTGCTCGACATGGTGAAGGTCAAGCGTGCGCTTAGCGGCTCGAAATCCCGGCTGATCGGGCCGAACTGCCCTGGCGTGCTGACCCCGAATGAATGCAAGATCGGGATTATGCCCGGCAGCATTTTTTCGAAAGGATCGGTTGGCGTTGTCTCGCGCTCCGGCACGCTGACCTATGAAGCGGTGTTCCAGACAACCGCCGAGGGGCTGGGCCAGACGACGGCAGTCGGCATCGGCGGCGATCCGGTGAACGGCACGAACTTCGTCGATGTGCTCGAACTGTTCATGGCGGACGACGCAACGCAATCGATCATCATGATCGGAGAGATCGGTGGCGACGCGGAAGAACAAGGCGCACAATTCCTGATCGACGAAGCCAAACGCGGGCGCAAGAAACCGATGGTCGGCTTCATTGCAGGCCTGACCGCGCCACCGGGACGGCGGATGGGCCATGCGGGCGCCATCGTTTCGGGCGGCAAAGGCGGCGCGGAAGACAAGATTGCTGCAATGGAAGCCGCAGGGATTAAAGTTTCGCCGTCACCGTCCGAATTAGGGGTAACGCTGAAGGCGGTTTTGGGCGGGTAATGCTTTACCTCGTCATTCCCGCGAAGGCGGGAATCCAACTCCTGCTTTCGAAGTTCTGGAGTTGGGCCCCCGCCTTCGCGGGGGTGACGAAGTTGGTTTGAGGAACGAATATGGGACTCGAGAACGAAACTTTCATTGCCGAACACGAAGCTGGCCCCTCATGGGCGCGGGCCGGATGGTCGCCGCTAAACAATGACGACCTGACGGCAGCGCTTGATCCGACGCAGATGGCGGTCGAGATTAAGAAGGCCGCGGCCAAGACCGGCGCCCCCGCGTCCGAAGCCGATTTGGTCAAAGCCGCGTCCGAATCCATCAAGGCGATGATGCTGATCCGCACTTACCGCGTGCGCGGGCATCTTGCGGCCAATCTCGATCCGCTGGGCCTGACCAAAACCGATCTACCCGCTGACCTGACGCCCGAATATCATGGCTTTACCGAGGCCGATCTTGACCGGCGGATTTATCTGGGCGGGACGATTGCGGGCCTTGAATGGGGTAGCATCCGCGAGCTCGTGTCGATCCTGCGCGCAAACTACTGCGGCAATGTCGGCCTCGAATATATGCACATCAGCGACGTCGACGAGCGCCGCTTTCTGCAGGAACGCATGGAGGGCAAAGACGCGGCCATCGCGTTCAGCCCCGAAGGCAAGAAAGCCATCCTCGCCAAAGTGATCGAAGCCGAACAATGGGAACGCTTCCTCGGCAAGAAATATGTCGGGACCAAGCGTTTTGGCCTTGATGGCGGCGAAGCGATGATCCCCGCGCTGGAATCGATCATCAAATATGGCGGCGCGATGGGCGTGCGCGAAATTGTTTATGGCATGGCGCACCGCGGTCGTTTGAACATGCTCGCCAACGTCATGGCCAAGCCGTATCGCGTGATCTTCCATGAATTTTCGGGCGGGTCCGCAAACCCCGATGATGTCGGCGGATCGGGCGATGTGAAGTACCATTTGGGTACGTCAACCGACCGTGAGTTTGACGGCGTTAAAGTGCACATGAGCCTGGTCCCCAACCCGTCGCATCTTGAAGCGGCGGACCCCGTTGTGCTGGGCAAAGCGCGCGCGATCCAGACCGACCGGGGCGATCTTGAGGATCATATTCAGGTGCTGCCCGTGTTGCTCCACGGTGATGCGGCATTCGCAGGACAGGGGATCGTCTGGGAATGCCTCGGCTTCTCCGGCGTGCGCGGATATAACACCGGCGGCTGCATCCACTTCATCATCAACAATCAGATCGGCTTTACGACCAGTCCCCAGTTCGCTCGCTCATCACCCTATCCGTCGGATGTGGCGAAGGGGGTGCAGGCCCCGATTTTCCACGTCAACGGCGACGACCCCGAGGCGGTCACATTCGCGTGCAAAATGGCAATCGAGTTCCGCCAACGCTTCCACCGCGACATCGTGATCGACATGTGGTGCTATCGCCGTTTCGGTCACAATGAAGGCGACGAGCCAAGCTTCACCCAGCCGTTGATGTATAAAGTCATCAAGGGGCATCCGGGCGTCAGCGATGTCTATGCCGCGCGGCTGACGGCGGAAGGCGTTATCAGCAAGGATTGGGCGCCCGAGCATGTGATGCGTTTCAACGCGATGCTGGAGGAAGAGTTCAAGGCGGGCGCGAATTACAAGGCCAATGAAGCCGACTGGTTCGGCGGACGCTGGGCCGGTTTGCACAAACCCGCCGATCCCGAAACCGCGCGGCGCAATGTCGAAACGGGCATCGAGAAAAAGCTGTTCGACGCGCTCGGCCGGACGCTGACGACCGTGCCTGCGGACCTGACTATCCACCCGACGCTGAACCGTGTGCTGGATGCGAAGCGGGCAATGTTCAATTCGGGCACGGGGTTTGACTGGGCGACGGGGGAAGCGCTGGCGTTCGGATCCCTACTCAGTGAAGGCTATGGCGTCCGCTTGTCGGGGCAAGACTCCGGACGCGGGACGTTTTCACAACGCCACGCTGTCTGGGTCGATCAGACCGATGAGCGCAAATATGTGCCCCTGACCACCCTGCCCCACGGCACGTTCGAAGTGCTGGACTCTACGCTGTCCGAATATGGCGTGCTCGGTTTCGAATATGGCTATGCCAGCGCCGACCCGAAAACACTGGTCATGTGGGAAGCGCAATTCGGCGATTTCGTGAACGGCGCGCAGACAATGATCGACCAGTTCATCGCGAGCGGCGAAGCGAAGTGGCTGCGCGCGAACGGCCTTGTCATGCTGTTGCCACACGGGTTTGAGGGACAGGGGCCAGAGCATTCATCCGCGCGCCTCGAACGCTTCCTGCAACTCTGCGCAGAAGATAATATGCAGGTCGCGAACATCACGACGCCTGCAAATTATTTCCACGCGCTGCGGCGGCAAATGCACCGGCCTTTCCGCAAACCGCTGATCATCATGACGCCCAAGTCGCTGCTGCGGCACAAGCGCGCCGTTTCAAAAGCCGAGGATTTCGTTGGCAACGGCCATTTCATGCGCATCCTGTCCGATCCCAACGCCCCTGCGGATAAGGACGTCAAACGGCTGGTGCTGTGCAGCGGCAAGGTCGCTTATGACCTGATGGATGCGCGCGACGCGGCGGGTGACACGGGCACCGCGATTGTCCGGATCGAGCAGCTTTATCCGTTCCCCGGCGATCCGCTGACCAAACGTTTGAAAGCGATGGCGAACCTCGACGTTGTCGTCTGGGCACAGGAAGAGCCGCGCAACAATGGCGGCTGGTTCTTTGTCGGCGGGCAGATCGAGGAATGCCTTGAGGCTGCAAAGTGCAAGGTCGCGCGGGCCCGCTATGCCGGGCGCAAAGCCGCCGCCTCGCCCGCGACGGGCCTGATGAAACGTCACACAGCCGAGCAGGCGGCGCTGGTCGCCGATGCGCTGGGTCACAATGTCCGCGCCGAATTGCGGCGGCAACGGAAGGGTTAAGCATGAGCACCGAAGTCAAAGTCCCCGTGTTGGGCGAATCGATTACCGAAGCGACGCTGGGCGAATGGTTGAAAAAGCCCGGCGAAGCTGTGGCGGCAGATGAGCCGATTGCGTCGCTTGAGACTGACAAGGTGTCGGTTGAAGTCCCTGCCCCGGTTTCGGGTGTGATGGGCGCGCAGATCGTGAAAGTCGGCGACACGGTGAATGTTGGCGCGGTGATTGCGTCGATTGAAGCGGGTAGCGGTGCCGCCGCGCCCGCTCCGGTTGCTGCACCCGCCCCCGAACCGGCAGCCGAGTCAGCGCAAACCCTTTCCCCCTCCGTCCGCCGGATCGTGCTTGAAAAAGGGGTCGATCCCTCGACGATCAAGGGCACAGGCAAGGATGGCCGCTTGACCAAGGATGATGTCCTGTCCGCTGCCGCTGCGCCTAAACCAGCACCGACCGCCCCCGCTGCTGCCCCCGCCAACGCCGCCGTGACCGTCTCCGAAGACCGCCGAGAAGAGCGTGTGCGAATGACGCGCCTGCGCCAGACGGTCGCCAAACGGCTGAAGGAAGCGCAGAATAGTGCCGCCCTTCTCACCACCTTCAACGATGTCGACATGACCGAAGTCATGGCCGCGCGCGCGAAATACAAGGATTTGTTCGAGAAAAAGCACGGCGTCCGGCTGGGCTTCATGGGCTTTTTCGTGAAGGCCGCGTGTCAGGCGTTGCGCGACGTGCCATCGGTCAACGCACAGATTGACGGTGAGGAAATCGTCTATCACGACTATGCCGACATCTCGGTCGCGGTCAGCGCGCCGAACGGCCTCGTCGTCCCCGTCATCCGCGACGCGCAGGCTTTGTCGGTCGCGGGCATCGAGAAAACCATCGGCGATTTCGGCGCGCGCGCGAAAGCGGGCACGCTGACGATGGACGACATGAAGGGGGGCACGTTCACGATCAGCAATGGCGGCGTCTTCGGGAGTCTCATGTCCACCCCGATAATCAACCCGCCACAGTCGGCAGTGCTGGGCCTCCACCGCATCGAAGACCGCCCCGTCGTCCGCGACGGCCAGGTGGTGGTGCGACCGATGATGTATCTGGCGCTGAGTTATGACCACCGTTTGATTGATGGACGGGAAGCGGTGACGTTTCTTGTCGCGCTGAAAAATGCTATCGAGGACCCGACGCGGTTATTGATTGATCTTTAGACATGGCGACAAGTTAATGGCGACACTGGCGAAACGGCTGATTACGGCGGATGAGTTCCTTGAAATTCACTGGCCTGATTCGGACGTCAAAGCTGAACTCGACAATGGCGTGATCCGCATCATTCGAATGATGGCGGGCGGACAGGGCAACCATGCGCGCATCCAGATGAATGTGAGCGTCGCGCTGGCAATTAAACTGCGCGGCTCTGGATGCAGCCCATATGGCTCTGACATGGGCATAAGAACGCATGAATTGTCGATCCGCTATCCCGACGTGTCGGTATTTTGCGGGCGCGATGGGCCGGAGAATGACAAACTTAAAGCGTTCGATGACCCAAAACTTGTCATTGAGGTGCTTTCGCCCAGCACACGCGACGAGGACATCAAGATTAAGCTGCTCGAATATCGCAACGTCACGTCGCTCGATGCGATCCTCTACATCGATCCAGAGGACGAAACGATCCACCTCGAGGTGCGCAATCCAGCACGTGGCTGGGTCGTCGCGCCAGTCGGGGCGGATGGATCAGTGACGCTGCCGCTGTTTGACATCGTGCTGACCAGCGAAGAGATTTTCGCGCGGGGGCGGTGACGTTTTTTGTGGCACTCAAAAATAACACAGTCGGTCGGATGCGGTTAGTGATTGATCTATGATGGAGAGTGCGGAGCCACCATTCTGGTTCATTTGGTTGGCATTTGGCTGGGTGGCATTCGTTATCCTTGCATCGGTAATTTATCGTGCTCGCGCCTCCAAGCCGATTTTTCCCAAAGTGCCTGAAAACGCTGTATATTTGGAGCGATGGGCTTCGGGTCCTTTTGCCGCAAACTGTTTATTGGTTTGGGTCTCAAACGACACGCTTTCAGTCGTCCCGCGGTTCCCATTCAACCTCATGTTCTTGCCAGAAATCTATCGTCTTGAGCAGACGATTGTACGGAATAGCATACGCGCCGTAAAACGAACGCGAGTAAGCACCAACAACGTGCAAATCGAATACGGGAGTGTCGGAAAAGTTCTGAAACTTCGTGTTAGAAATCCTGAAGCTCTAATTGCGTCGCTCGGAAACATGCAACGGCCCTAATCTGGCTAACCTGCTCACAAAAACCGCTCCGGCACATCCTTGGGCACGCGGATCAAGCGCCCACTGACCCGGTCCAGCACAGCCCAAGTCGTCTTCGCGCGGACCACAACGCGACCATCTTTCGTAAACTCCGCGAACCGGTCGAACTTTGCGCCCACCGGCGCATTGGCGGTCGAGGTTCGGGCGGTGACTTGTTCGCCGTCCTGAAGATTGCCGAGATAGTCGATTTCATGCCGGATCACGACCCAGACATAGGCCACGATATGCTCGGGCGTGGCCGCCGCGTGCCAATGATCGGTCGCCAGCGTCTGTATCCACTGCACCCACACCGCATTGTTGACATGGCCAAGCTCGTCAATGTCGGTGGGCGTGGCGGTGAAGTTGCGGGTGAATTCCTTCATGATCGCACTCTTGCAGTCCCGCGCGGATCGGCGCAACAGTTCGGTCATGTCCAGCTTTGCCGACCGTCTCGTAGCACTTCGTGCGCACCTTGCCGAACACCATCTTGATGGCTTTGTCGTGCCCCTCACCGATGAGCATATGTCCGAATATGTTGGTGACTATGCCAAGCGGCTGGAGTGGCTGACGGGGTTCAAGGGGTCCGCCGGGGCCGCCGTTGTCCTGCCCGCCGAGGCCGCGATTTTCACTGATGGGCGCTATACGCTGCAGGTCCGTGCACAGGTTTCCGCAGATCATTGGGAATATTGTGGCGTGCCGCAGGTGAGCATATCCGAATGGCTGCGCGATCATGCGCCCGCCAGTGGCCGGATTGGGTATGACCCGTGGCTGCACACGCGTGATTGGGTCGCGGCGGCGAAGAAAGCACTGGCGGCAAAGGGCGCCGAGCTTGTGCCCGTGACCGCCAACCCAATTGATGCGGTGTGGTCGGATCAGCCCGCGTTGTCGGATGCCAAGATTGTCGTGCAGACGACCGATATGGCGGGACGGTCATCGCCCGAAAAGCGGGCCGAGATTGCTGACTGGCTGGTCAAAGAAGGTCTTGATGCGACGGTGATGACCGCGCTCGATTCCATCGCGTGGACATTCAACGTGCGCGGGACGGACGTGACGCACACGCCAGTGGGCCTTGCGTTTGCCGTGCTCCATGCCGATGCCACGGCGGACTTGTTCATCGCGCCTGACAAGATTGATGATGCCGTCCGCGCGCATCTCGGCAATGGGGTTCGGCTGTATGATCGCGATGCCTTTGCGCCGATGCTGGCAACAATGGCGGGCAAGCGTGTGGCAGCGGACCCCGAACGGGCGGTGGCCGCCGTGTTTGATGCGCTGGAGAAGGGGGGCGCGAAACTGGTGAGCGTTCGCGATCCCGCCGTTCTGGCCAAAGCAATCAAGAACCACGCCGAGCAAGCCGGGTCACGCGCGGCCCATGCGCGTGATGGGGCCGCGCTTTCGCGTTATCTGCACTGGCTGTCGGTTGAAGCGCACAAGGGCGGGCTGACCGAGATTTCCGCCTCCGACCAACTGGCGAGTTTCCGCCGCGAGACGGGCAAGCTGCTCGACCTCAGCTTCGACACGATTTCGGGTGCGGGACCGAACGGCGCAATCATGCACTATAAAGCAAGTGCGGAAACTAACCGGCCGATTGAACCAAACTCGGTATATCTGTGCGACTCAGGCGGGCAATATCTCGACGGCACGACCGATGTGACACGCACGATTTGGGTCGGCCCTGATGCGCCGCCCGCCGAAGTGAAAGACCGTTTCACCCGCGTGCTGAAAGGCCACATCGCGCTTGCAATGGCGGTGTTCCCGGCGGGCACACGCGGGGGGCAGCTAGACGCCCTCGCGCGGCAATATCTGTGGGCAGCAGGCCTCGATTATGCGCACGGCACCGGACACGGAGTCGGCGCGTATCTGGCGGTGCATGAAGGGCCGCAGCGGATTGCCAAGCCCGGCGGCGGACAGCCCGGCAGCGATGAACCACTACGCACAGGTATGTTTCTGTCGAACGAACCAGGATATTACAAGCCCGGCGAATACGGCATCCGTATCGAAAATCTGGTAATGATCGAGGATCGTACACTGCCAGGTGGCGAGGCGACTATGATGGGTTTCGAGACGCTGACGTTTGCACCGATTGACCGGACGTTGATTGATGTCGGCATGCTAAGCGGGGGTGAGCTGGAGTGGCTCAACCAATATCATGCAGATGTGTGGCGGATCGTAGGCTCGCAACTTTCGGGTGCGGCTCAAGAATGGACGCAAAACGCTTGCACACCGCTTTAATGTTCTTGTTCTGAGTCCTAGGAGAAACACGATGATCGGTTATGTAACGCTGGGCACAAATGACCTGCCCCGTGCAGCGAAATTTTATGATGCGATTGCCGCTGAATTGGGCACGGGGCGGATGATGGATTTCGAGACGTTCATTGCATGGGGGACGCCGGGTGGCGCGGCGGGGATCGGCCTGATCAAGCCGTTTGACGGCAATGCGGCGAGTGTGGGCAATGGCGTGATGGTCGCACTGGAAGCGAAGGATAAGGAGCAGGTTCACCGTCTTTACGACATCGCGCTGGCTAATGGCGGAAGTGACGCAGGTCCTCCCGGTCCGCGTGGCGATAGTTTTTATGCAGGATATTTCCGCGACCCGGACGGGAACAAGCTCAACGCATTCATCATGACAGGTTGAGGCTGTTCAGTTATTTTTTTCCTCAACACACGCACCCGGATGCAGTTTGCCATCCTGCGGTGGGGCTGTATCCCCCTCTTCATCGCTTCCGTGAGAAGGTTGCTCTACATGTGCGCGCGACTGCTCCTTACGCTTCCGCAAATTCTCACGAAGAGCGGCGGCAAGTTTGTCGGGATCAGATTTGGCCATG
>JAYTWA010000348.1:0-8198 GCA_043743675.1 Sphingomonadales bacterium | reverse complement strand
CGCTGGCGTTCAGTGTTCACATGACGCTGCTGGGTGAGCGCGGGCTGCGCAATCTGGCGACGCTCAATCACAGCCTTGCGGTGACGGCGGCGGAGCGATTGGCGAAAGTGCCAGGCGTGTCCGTGATCAACGACAGCTTCTTCAATGAATTTACGTTGAAGCTGTCAAAGGAAGCGCGGCCCGTCATTCGCACCTTGGCGGAGCGTGGCGTGCTGGGTGGCGTGTCGCTCGGGCGGTTGTATCCGGGTGAGGATTCACTCGCCAACGGGCTGGTCGTCGCGGTGACCGAAACGACAACAATCGAGGACATACAAGCGCTGGCGACGGCGCTGACGGAGGTGTTGGCATGACGATGAACGCAAGTGGATGGCGGCCCGAAATGGGCAGCAATGAGAACGGTGCGGCGGTGACAACGACGGGCAACCGCGCGTTGATGCTCGAAGAAGCGCTGATTTTCGAAATTGGCGATGCGCAGACAACAGGCGTTGATCTCGCAAAACCCGAAGTCGTCACGCCCCGTCTTGGCAACCTGGCACGTAACCGGCCGATTGGTCTCGCTGGTCTGTCCGAACCCGAAACGGTGCGCCATTACACGCGCCTCAGCCGCCAGAATTACGGGATCGACCTCGGCTTTTTCCCGTTGGGCAGCTGCACAATGAAGCACAACCCGCGCCTGAACGAGAAAATGGCGCGGTTGCCCGGGTTTGCCGACATTCACCCGCTCCAGCCAATTGACACAGTGCAGGGTGCGCTCGAATTGATTGATCAACTCGCGCACTGGTTGAAGACGCTGACAGGTATGCCCGCCGTTGCGATGTCACCCAAAGCAGGCGCGCACGGCGAATTGTGCGGAATTCTCGCGATCCGTGCCGCGCTCGAAGCTCGTGGCGATGCACGGCAAGTCATTCTCGTCCCCGAAAGCGCGCATGGCACCAACCCGGCAACAGCAGCTTTTGCCGGTTATCGCGTTGAGGACATTCCGGCCCCCGGCGGGCGGATCGACATGGCGGCACTCAAAGCGCGTCTCGGCCCCGACGTCGCGGGCGTCATGATCACGAACCCCAATACGTGCGGGTTGTTTGAAAGCGACTTGAAGGAAATTTCGGACGCGGTTCATGCTGCGGGTGGGCTGGTTTACTGCGACGGCGCGAACTTTAACGCCATCGTCGGGCGTGTCCGTCCAGGCGATCTCGGCGTTGATGCGATGCACATCAATTTGCACAAGACCTTCTCAACGCCACATGGCGGCGGCGGTCCAGGGTCAGGGCCGGTTGTTTTTTCGGCGGCACTTGCACCCTTTGCGCCGCTGCCTTTCGTTGAAAAGCAGGGCGATCATTTCGCGCTGGTCGAGGAGGAAACAGCGGGCGATCACCACGCATCTTCCTTCGGTCGCATGGTCGCGTTTCACGGCCAGATGGGTATGTTCACCCGCGCGTTGAGCTATATTCTCAGCCATGGGGCGGATGGTTTGCACCAAGTTTCTGGCGATGCCGTGCTCAATGCCAATTATATCCTGCGCAGTCTCGAAGGCACGCTCGATGCGCCGTTCGCAGGCGTAGGGCCGTGCATGCACGAAGCGCTGTTCTCCGACGCAGGCATGGCCGAGGGTTTCACGACACTCGACATTGCCAAGGGGCTGATCGACGAAGGGTTTCATCCGATGACGGTTTATTTCCCGCTTGTCGTTCACGGCGCAATGCTGGTCGAGCCGACCGAGACTGAATCAAAAGCAGCGCTTGATCAGTTTATCATGGCATTGCGTTCGGTGGCGGAGCGGGCGAAAGCAGGCGATCCCGCGCTCAAATCCGCACCGCATTTCGCCCCCCGCCGACGGCTCGATGAAACGCTGGCCGCGCGCAAACCGGTGCTGGTGTGGAAAGAGCCTGATATGGCGGTCGCGGCGGAGTAATTACTCGGGCGTCGCGGTGGTGGTATTTGTCTGGGCGCGGCGATGTTCGCGCCAGACGATATACAGGCCGCTGGCGATGATGATCGGCGCGCCGACCCACGTCATCGGTGTGGGCAGCACCGAGAATATCAGCCAGCCGTAAAGCGTCGCCCAGATCAGGCTGGAATAATCCATCGGCAGAACAACCGCGACCGGCGCAAGGCCAAGCGAGCGCGTCATCGCCAGCTGCCCGATGCCGCCCATCAAACCCATTAAAGCCATGTAACCCCATGTCATGAGCGGGTGGGCAGCGAGATTGAACGACCACCAGATCCCAAGCGGGACGAGCGAAAGCACGGAGAAGTAAAACACCGTTGTGGTCGATAACTCCGTTTTGCTGATATGCCGCAAAAGGATTGAAACGCCTGCGCTGAGCATGGCCGCTGTTAGGCCAATGACCGCGCCTAGAACCGGAATATGGCTTGTTCCCGGCTGCGTCACGATAAGAATGCCCATGAACCCGACGATGACCGCGCCCCATCGGTGAATGCCAGTTGGCTCGTGCAAAATTAGGGCGCCAAGTATCGTCGCGAAGATCGGCATTGTGAATTGCAGCGTGGTCGCTTCGGCAAGCGGCAGGATCAGCACGGACATAAACATGCAGGCCATCGAAGTCAGCCCGATTAGTGTGCGCAGAAGATGCGTAGACAACCGCGTGGTCGTCAGTGACGCCAGACCGGGCCCGGCGATGACGGCGGCTAACACAATCGGCAGCGCCAGCAGTTGCCGGAAGAATAATAGCTCGGGAAGTGTTGCTCCTCCGCGCTCAGCAAGCTTTATCAGCGCGCCCATTGTCGCGAACGCCAGGACTGCGATCAGGCGGAGCGATATGGCGGGAAGAATGCGGTCGGGCACACGCATACCCTTGCCGAGTGCGGGCGGCTCCGTCAAAGGCTGCACCTATGAAACACGCACTTTCCGTCACGCGCGCGCAGAATTTTGCCGACTGGTATCAGGACGTCATCAAGGAAGCCGACCTCGCCGAAGAATCTGGGGTGCGCGGTTGCATGGTCATCCGTCCGTGGGGATACGGGATGTGGGAGCGCATCCAGACTTTGATGGACCGGCAGATCAAGCTGGCGGGCGTAGAAAATTGTTATTTCCCGCTGTTCATTCCGTTGTCTTATTTCGAGAAAGAAGCGGATCACGTCGAGGGCTTTGCCAAGGAGATGGCGGTCGTCACGCATCACCGGCTGATTGCCGATGGGAAGGGTGGGCTGATGCCCGATCCCACCGCGAAACTGGAAGAGCCGCTTGTCGTGCGGCCCACGTCGGAAACTGTGATCGGGGCCGCCATGGCGCGCTGGATTCAGTCGTGGCGCGACCTGCCGCTCATGGTCAATCAATGGGCAAACGTGGTCCGCTGGGAAATGCGGACGCGGATGTTCCTGCGCACGAGTGAGTTCCTGTGGCAGGAAGGACATACCGCGCACGCTGACAAAGCCGATGCGATGGCCGAGACGCTGCGCGCGCTTGAGATGTATCGGGCATTTGCCGAAGATGTCCTCGCCATGCCCGTGATTGCCGGCGAAAAACCCGAGCATGAGCGTTTTCCGGGGGCCGAGGCGACCTATAGCATCGAAGCGATGATGCAGGACGGCAAGGCGTTACAGGCGGGGACATCGCACTATCTCGGCACCAGTTTCGCCGAGGCAGCCGGGATCAAGTATCAGGACAAGGACGGCGGCCACGCGCTGTGCCACACGACGAGCTGGGGCGTGTCGACGCGGCTGATCGGCGGGGTCATCATGACGCACGGCGATGATGACGGTTTGCGCTGTCCGCCGCAGATTGCACCGCACCAGATTGTGATTGTGCCGATGCTGCGCGACGATGACGGGGACGCCGCAGTGCTCGATTATTGCCGATCACTCGCAGGGGAATTGCGCGCTTTGAAGGCGTTTGACGAGCCTGTCCGCGTGTTGCTTGATACCAAGGCGGTCAAGGCATCAACCAAGCGCTGGGCGTGGGTGAAAAAAGGCGCGCCGATCATCGTCGAAATCGGTCCGCGCGATGTGGCAGATGGTAAAGCAGCGGTCATCCGCCGTGACAGGCTTTATAAGGATGACGGCAAGCTCAACACGGCATTCCTACCGCGCACTGATTTCGTGGCCGATGCGGGGCGATTGCTCGGTGATATTCAGTATGCGCTTCATGCCGAAGCGAAGGCGCGGCTTGATGGCAATATCGTGCGCGAGGTGACGGATCTTGCCGCCCATTTCAAAGGCAGCGAGGATAAGGTTGTTGGCTGGGTCGAAGTGAACTGGTCGCGGCCTACGGGTGCGGCGCTGGCCAAGGTGGTTGAGCAGTTGAAGGCGCTTAAACTGACGATGCGCAATACGCCGATTGATGCAGTGGCAGTTGACGGGCCGTGTTTCTTTACAGGTGATGCGGCGGTCGAGCGCGTGCTGATCGGGCGGACATATTGAGGAGAGCAGTCATGCAGCGATTGATTCTGGGTGCCCTATTATTGCTGCCAGCGACGCAGGGTGCGGCATCGGATAAGATAATCGAGCAGCGCTATACGGCGACATTTAACCAGTGCACGACAACTGGCGATGCGGCGGCGGGCGTCCAACCCGCGATGAACCAGTGCGCAGCGGACGAGTATCAGCGGCAAGATATTCGACTCAATCGTCGATATGTAGCCGTCATGACGCGCCTGACGACCGCTGGAAAAGCCAGGTTGCGCACGCTGCAACGCGGGTGGATCAAACAGCGTGATCAGCGATGTGCCGCTGAACAGGCGACCTATGACGGGGGATCAATGGCACCGCTGATCTTTCACACTTGCATGACCAACGAGACGATCAAGCGCATCATCTGGCTGGAAAAATATCGTTAAGCCACGCGTGTTTCGAGATATTTCGCGAGGCGGGCTATGTTGGCTTCGCCCATAACCAAGCCCAGTTTACTGCGCCGCCAGATCACATCATCAACCGTTCGCGCCCATTCGTGATCGATCATCCAGTCAACCTCGCGCGCCGTCAGTCCGCCGCCAAAATCCTCGCCCATGTCGGGTTGCATGAAGTCGTGGAGCATCGATCCATAAGCGCGCGCCATCCGGTGAGATTGGTCAAGAGTCAGGAAGGGGTAACGATTGCGGACATCGGCGAGGAAATTGTCGAAGTTACCGATGTCGCCGCCGGGGAAAATGGCATCGCGCGTATTGCCGAGCGTTAGGCCCAGTTTCTCGACAGCTTCTTCGGCGAGGTGTCGTGCGGTTGTGATTTTGCCACCGAAAACCGAGAGCAGTGATGGACCGCTGTTGTCGAGTTCAAGGACGTAATCGCGCGTCACTTCTTTGGCTTCGCTTGCCCCGTCGTCGTAGAGAGGCCGCACGCCCGAATAGGTGCGCACGACATCGGCGGGGCAGATTTGTTTCACGAAATAACGGTTTGCGGCCGCGCAGAGATAGTCGATTTCTGTAGCGCTTATTTTGGCGTCTTCAGGTGTTTCGACGGGGACGTCGGTGGTGCCGATGAGCGTTTTGTCACCTTCGTAAGCAATCGCGAAGACGATCCGACGGTCGGGCTGCTGGAGCATATACGCCTGATCATGGTCGAACAGTCGGGGGACGACGATATGGCTGCCCTTGATCAGGCGGACGCCGCTGCGCGCATTGGCCCCGGTCAAGGCAAGTGCCTGTGCGACCCACGGCCCGGCAGCATTGACGAGATTGCGCGCCTCGACAGTGCGCCCGTCTGACAACTCGGCGCGCCACACATCGCCTTCGCGCCGCGCCGAAACCAATGCGGTTCGCGTTGCAATCTCCGCACTATGCTTTGCCGCATCAATCGCGTTCAGCACGACGAGCCGCGCATCATCGACCCAGGCATCAGAATAGACGAAGCCTTTGCCGGGGCGCTGGAGCGGTGCCAAATACTCGGTGTCGCTTTTGCGAAGCGACCGTGATCGCGGCAGCGTGATCCGGCCGCCTATAGTGTCGTAAAGAAACAGCCCGAGCCGAACGAGCCACCACGGGCGCACAGCATTTTCATGCGGCAACACAAAGTGCATCGGATAAATCAGATGCGGCGCGGCCCGCAGAAGCCGTTCGCGTTCCTTCAAAGCCTCGCGGACAAGTTTGAACTCATAATATTCGAGGTAGCGTAGCCCACCGTGGATCAGTTTTGTCGACGCTGACGAGGTATGCGCGGCCAGATCATCCTTTTCGATGAGCAGCACTGACGCGCCACCCATCGCTGCATCGCGCGCAATCGCCGTGCCGTTTATACCGCCGCCGATGATAAGAAGGTCATGGATCATTGGTCCCCTTATCCGTAGGACAGGGATATGCCAAAACCCAAAATGCACGGCCTGCCGAGCCGCGAACAAATCCTCGAGTTTATTACCACGTCGCCGACGTCAGCGGGAAAGCGCGAAATTGCGAAAGCGTTCGGCTTGCACGGGGCCGACAAGATTGCGCTGAAATCCTTGTTGAAGGATATGGCCGACGAAGGCCTGATCGATAGCGCGCCGGGGCGGGCGTTTCATAAAATGGGTGGCCTTCCCAAAGTGACAGTGTTGCGCGTCGTCGACCATGACGGCGACAGCGTGTTTGCCGTGCCCGACAATTGGCAGTCCGATGGGCCGGTGCCGCGATTGCGCGTGATCGAGCAGGGCAAGCGGTCTGCATTGGGCGTCGGTGACCGTATATTGGCGCGGACCGAGGAGCGCGGCGGGGGGCATGTCGCGCATCCGATGAAGAAACTTGTCGCTTCCGAAGAAACGATGCTTGGCGTTGTCAGGCGTGAAGAAAGTGGCCAGTTTTGGCTGAAACCGGTCGACAAGCGCGAACGGCGCGACACGGCGATTGCCGATCTTAATGGTGCGCAGGACGGCGATCTGGTGCTTGCGGAAAAATCGGGCCGGCCGCCGCGGATCATGGCGCGAGTCGTTCAGATTCTCGGCGATCCTTTTGCGCCGCGCGCATTCAGCCTGATCGCCATTCACAAGCATGGCATTCCTGATGTGTTTAATGCCGAGACGATTGCTGAGGCGCATAGAGTCGCGAAAACGCCGCTTGGGGATCGCGAAGACCTTCGGCACTTACCAATCGTTGCCATCGACCCCGCCGATGCGCGCGATCATGATGACGCAGTCTGGGCCTTGCCGAATGTTGCAGGCGGATTTGATGCGATCGTCGCGATTGCCGATGTATCATTCTACGTGCGATCCGGATCAGAATTGGACCGCGAGGCGCGCAAGCGGGGCAACAGTGTTTATTTCCCCGACCGTGTCGTGCCGATGCTGCCCGAGGAATTGAGCGCCGACATATGCTCGCTGAAGGAAGGACAGGACAGGGCAGCGCTCGCTTGTCATCTGGTGATCGACCAAGACGGCAAAGTGACGTCATGGCGCTTCACCCGCGCCGTTATCCGGGTCGCGGCGAATATCGCTTATGAGGACGCGCAGGCGGTGATTGATGCGGGTAGCGCGCCCGATCATTTGAAGCATCTCTGGTCCGCATGGGCGCTGCTGGCAAAGGCGCGCGACGCCCGTGAGCCACTTGATCTCGATCTCCCCGAACGGCGGGTGCAGCTTGACGAACAGGGCCGCATTACGAGTATTGCCGTGCGCGAACGGCTTGATGCGCACCGGCTGATCGAGGATTTCATGATTGCGGCCAACGTTGCCGCTGCAAAAGCGCTGGAGGCGAAAAAATCGCCGGTCATGTACCGCGTTCATGAAGTGCCGAGTCGCGAAAAACTGGTCGCGCTAAAAGATTATCTGGCGACGTTTGGCGTTAAGTTTGCGCTGGGGCAGGTGGTGACGCCTGCGACGTTCAACCATCTGCTCGATCTGGTCAAAGATGCCGAACATCGGACCCAAGTTATGGAGCAAGTGCTGCGATCACAGACGCAAGCCTATTACACGCCAGTCAATGCCGGGCATTTCGGCCTTTCGCTCGGCAGTTATGCGCATTTTACATCGCCGATCCGACGCTATGCCGATTTGCTGGTGCACCGGGGGTTGGTTCGCGCGTTTGGGCTGGGTGCCAATGGATCGGAGGGGGGCGGTCTCACTGACGACGAAGCGGCGCGGATGGTTGTTATCGGCGAAGCGATTAGCAAAGCCGAACGCCGCGCGATGGAAGCTGAACGCGAAACCGTGGACCGCTACGTCGCGGCACATCTGTCCACAAAGGTCGGCGAAATTCTCGAAACGCGGATCACCGGCGTGGCAAATTTCGGTTTCTTTGCCACCGTTGACGGCATTGGTGGCGACGGGTTGGTGCCAATTTCGA
>JAYTWA010000347.1:0-6789 GCA_043743675.1 Sphingomonadales bacterium | reverse complement strand
ATGCGGTTTGCCGTCGCTTAGCCCCAGTAGGATTAGTTCGGCATCGGCGGGCGTTTCGGCCATGCTTTTCCAGACCAGCCCGCCTTCCGCCGAAAGCATCGGGTCAAGCCCATCAAAGCCCAACAAACGCCCGCGCCAGTCGACGAGCAGCGCATCGTAAGCGGCCCTGTCACTGCGGATATGGTCAACGCGGTCGAGCGGCGACCCGGTAAAATGGGTCACAGGCTGGCGTAAACCGCTTTGCCAAAGTCAGTGCGGAAGGGCAGCGCTTCATCGGGCATATATTGTGCATAACCACTGGCGCGAATGCCGCGGGTTGGATCGACCCACGCTATTGTTGCCGCCGCCCCGCCCCAGCCATACGTGCCGACGCCCGATCCGCGCGGGTCGGTTGCGATTGTCACGCGCCCGCCGGCACCAAAGCCCTGTCCTGCGACAAGGCTGCCAGTCGTATCGGCACCGGGTGGCAACAGGTTGGACATGCCGAGCTTTGCGGTTTCTTTTTTCATGATCCGCGTCCGGCCAATGGCGCCATAGCCAGCAAGCATCAGGAGGAACCGATCGTAATCGCGTGCGCTGCTGACCAGACCGGCACCGCCGAACGGGAAAGCAGGCTTGTCGAGATAGATGCTCTCATTGCCCGGATCCATCGGGAATTTACCAAGGGGCGACACGCCATAGTTGGTCGTGAAGCGCGGGATTTCAGAGGCAGGCACCTGAAAATAGGTGCTGGTCATGCCGAGCGGATCAAAAATGCGCGTTTTGAGGAACTGATCGAACGGCATGCCGCTCACGACTTCGATGACGCGGCCAAGCAAGTCGAGGCTGACTGAATAGCTCCATTTGGTGCCGGGTTCGGCGATCAGTGGCAATGTGGCGAGACGATCCGCAAATTCGGTCAGGCTGGGCGCGGTGACGGTTGGCTTGAACCCGGGGACGGGTTTACGGCTGATTTGTCCGGGCGTGAGGCCCAGCCGGTTATACTCCTCAAGCAATGGCCCCTTGGTAATAATATTATAGCCAAGACCGGCGGTATGCGTGAGTAGATTGCGGATCGTAATCGGGGCAGTTGCCGGGCGCGCATCAAGGCTTTTGGAGGGATCGATCAAGACTCGCGGATTGGCGAACGCCGGCAGAACGTCAGCAAGGTTCTGGTCGAGTTTCAGTTTGCCCGATTCGATCAGCATCATGATGGCCATGCCGGTTATGGGTTTTGTCATGGAATAGATGCGAAACAGGCTGTCGGGGTCCATGGCCCGTGCGTTGTTGTTTGCGATCGTGCCCGCGAAAAGGAAGCTGGCATCATCCGTGCCACGCGCAACAGCGGCGACGACGCCGGGCAGCTTCTTGTCCGCAATATAACCGTCGAACAGCGTCTGAATAGTGCCCCAGCCAAGGTTATTGTGACGCGCGCGCTTGGCATGAGCGGGGAGTGCCGTGAAAGCGAGCAGACCCGCGCCCGTGCCAAATAATTGTCGCCGGTCAAGCTGCGCGTCAAACATCTTTCGTCTCCCTGATGGCCAGCTTTGCGGCCTTGGCAAATATCGTTGGTAGACCGGCGTCGTCGATCCGGTCGATGGACCACCATTCCCCGCCCGGTTGCAATGCGCAACTGCTTTTATGCACGTCGAGGGTGAGATTGAAATGGGTGAAGCCGTGGGTGACATGGCCTAATAACTGTTCCGATTTGGGACAGTCAGTGCCATCCCAGCCCCCGCCGGGGAGGGCGCGCATGCCACCCAGAAGACCCGATGCGGGGCGGCGGACGAGCCAGACTTTGTTGTCCTGTTCAATCCATAGGGCAATGCCGGTTCGCTCGGGCTTGGTTTTCTTTGGCGTTTTGCGCGGGTAACTTTCGGGGGTCGTCGCACGGCACAGCTTTTTGAGGGGGCAGATCAGGCATTTCGGCGCACGCGGGGTGCAGATGCTGCTGCCGAGGTCCATCATCGCTTGGGCGAAATCGCCGGCGCGGGCGTCAGGCGTGATGCTGTCGGTCAGCGCATAGAGTTCGGCTTTCGCTTTGGGCAGCGGGGTTTCCACCGCGAACAACCGCGACACCACCCGTTCAACATTGCCGTCAACAACAACGGCGCGTTGGCCAAATGCCATGCTGGCGATAGCCGCCGCCGTATATTGGCCAATGCCAGGAAGATTGCGCAATTCGGCTTCGGTTTCAGGGAATTTGTCGTTAACTTCCCGCGCGCAGGCAAGCAAATTGCGAGCGCGGGCATAATACCCAAGGCCCGCCCATGCCGTCATGACATCGCTGTCATTCGCTGCGGCCAGGGCTTCGACAGTTGGCCAGCGCGTTGTGAATGCTTCGAAATAGGGTTTCACGGTTGCGACGGTCGTTTGCTGCAACATGATTTCGGAAAGCCAGACGCGGTATGGTTCCGGAGCTGGCGTCCCCGGTGGCGCGCGCCACGGGAGGATGCGCGCGTTGGCATCATACCATTTCAACAGTGGCCTATCGACGTGCATGCGGTGCTTGTGGCAGATAGTGGCCGATGCCGAAACCACCCAAATCCGAATCAGTGTCCGAGCGCCCGAGAGGCGGTCGCGCGCGCAGTGTTTCGGAGATTGTGCCCGAAGTTGGCCGCGTTGCATTTCGTCGCTTTGGATTTGTGCAGTCTTCGGTCGTTAGCCGTTGGTCCGAGATTGTGGGGGCACGTTATGCCTTGATTTCCGCGCCGGAATCGATCCGCTTTCCACCCGGAAAGCGCGCTGATGGTGTTCTGACGCTGGCGGTTGCGGGGGCGCATGCGCCGATGATGCAGCATGTCGGGCCGACGATTATCGAGCGGGTGAACCGCTTTTTCGGCTATGCCGCGATTGCAAAAGTGACGATCCGGCAAGGTGAAATCATAGCGCCCAAGACGCGGACGGCACCGCTTACCCAAGTCGCAATTCCCGCTGAACTGGGCGAATCATTGCGCACGGTGGCTGATCCTGAATTAAAGGCGGTGCTTGAATCATTGGCCCGCGCCGTCGCCGCTGCAACCACATTGCCGATCATGGGGAAGATTTCGTGAAGATAATATTGATTGTGCTGGCTGCTTTTGTTTGCGTTGGTGCGGCACCCGTTGACTGGACGAAGACAGTGACGCGCACCGCTACTGGTGCGTATGCGCTGGGCAATCCAAAGGCCAAGGTTCGGCTGGTCGAATATCTCAGCTATTCATGCAGCCATTGTGCCGAATTTACGGCGCAGGCGGCGGTCCCGCTAAAGTCCAATTATATTGCCAAAGGCACGGTCGTGATCGAATTTCGCAATGCCGTGCGTGATCGGTATGATTTTGCGGCGGCCCTGCTCGCGCGCTGTGGCGGGGCGGGGAAGTTTTTTGCGCAGAATGAAGCGCTGTTTGCCGCGCAGGGAACCTTGCTGACAAAAGCGCAAGCGTTCGAAGCGAGCAATGTGCTCCCTGAAAATGCGCCGATTAATGATGTCCTAACAGGGATGGCGCAAGGATCGGGTATGACAGCTTTCATGGCGACGCGCGGGGTTAATGCCTCAACCGCTAATGCCTGTCTGACCAATAAAGCCGAACAGGACGTCGTGCTGGCAATGACCAAGGAAGCGTGGGAAGTTCGAAAGTTACAGGGGACGCCGTCATTCCTGATCAACGGCAAGAATATCGGCCCGTCCCGCTGGGCGGATGTTGAACCAAAATTGCGTGCTGCAATCGCAGCGAGATAGGATGCGGATCATGAAATCAATTGCTTTGATACTTCCTCTCGCGCTCGTCGCAGCTTGTGGCTCGAAAGCGGGGGATACACCCAAAGCCGCTGGCCCGGTCGTCGCTGTTACGGCGCCGGCGGGCACCGAATGGGTGACGACGGTCGTTGAAACACTCGACGGCGGCATGCAGATGGGCAATCCCAAAGCGCCAATCAAAGTCGTCGAATATGGGTCGATGAGCTGTTCGCATTGCGCTGAATTTTCGGAAAAAGGGATGGAAGCGCTGAAGGCGAATTATATTTCGACGGGCAAGGTTTCATACGAACTGCGCAATTATGTGCGCGATCCGATGGATTTGACGGCGACTTTGCTTGCGCGCTGTGGCGGTCCAGGGCCGTTTTTTCCGCTTGCCGAACAAATGTTTGCTGATCAGGCGAACTGGTTTGTGAAAGTTCAGGCAATGACCCCGGCGGATCAGCAAGCGATGGCCGCGCTGCCGCCAGCACAGCAGTTTTCCAAATTCGCAACACTGCTGGGCCTCGACGGGTTTGTCCGTCAGCGCGGGATTAGTGCGGAAAAGGCCAATGCCTGCCTCGCCAACACGGCTGAGTCGGATAAACTTGTGAAAATGCGGGATCGCGCAAACACCGAGTTTAACTTACAGGGCACGCCGACGTTCCTGATCAATGGACAGGTTGCACCCGAAACCGGCACATGGGAGGCGCTTGAAACCAAGCTCAAGGCTGCAGGTGCCTAAACACTAATGCGCATATCACGGGTCAAGCTGGCGGGGTTCAAAAGCTTCGTTGACCCGTGCGAATTGCGCATCATGCCGGGGCTGACCGGCGTTGTCGGGCCGAACGGTTGCGGCAAATCGAATCTGCTGGAAGCGATCCGCTGGGTGATGGGTGAGGGGTCGCCCAAGTCGTTACGTGGCTCGGCAATGGACGACGTCATTTTTGCTGGCACTGCGAGCCGTCCGCAGCGGCAGTTTGCCGAAGTATCGATCCTTGCCGAACGTGAAGACGATGAAGTCGAAGTCGTCCGCCGGATCGAGCGCGGCGCAGGATCGGCTTACCGGATCAATGGTCGCGATGCCCGTGCCCGCGATGCACAATTGATCTTTGCCGATGCTGCGACTGGCGCGCATTCGCCAGCACTCGTCAGTCAGGGGCGAATTGGCGCAATCATCGCGGCAAAGCCCGCCGAGCGCCGCGCGATGCTTGAGGAAGCGGCCGGAATTTCGGGCCTCCACGTGCGGCGGCGCGAGGCGGAGATCCGGTTGAAAGCAACCGAAGCCAATCTGACGCGGGTCGAGGAAGTGGTTGCCGACCAAGAAGCGCGGATAGCGGTGCTCCGGCGGCAAGCGCGGTCGGCGGAGCGATACCGGAAATTGTCCGAAGACATCCGCACAGCAGAGGGAAGGCTGATCTATGCGCGCTGGCGTGATGCGGCGGCAGCGGCAGATGTTGCGCGGGCCGAAGCAAAAGCGGCAGATGAAGCGGTCTTTGCCGCATCCGAGGCGCAGCGCGTCGCAGCGGCTTTGTCCAACGAAGCAACGGGGGCGCTGGCGTCGCGACGGTCGGCAGCGCAGACAGCGCGTGACGATGCTGCCGACGCCCGTCATCGGCTTGCGACTGTCGAGGCCGAGCGTGCTCGGATCGAAGCGCGAATTGCCGACATCACGACGCAGAATAATCAACTGACGTCTGACCACGCTCGCGAAGGCGAACTGGCGCGTGATGCGGGAGAAGCGTTGACGCGGCTGGCGACGGAAATCGAATATTTGGATTCGCGGGTGAAGGCAGCGCTGACTGAACGTCCGGCAATGGCAGACGCTGTTGCCAAGGCGGAGGAAAACAGCCGCGGTGCTGAAGTCGCCTTGGCGCAAGCCTTGGCCGAAGCGGCGCGTGAGGCCGCAGAACGGCGTGTTGCTGACGCTGCATTGAGCGTGGCGAAGGTTCGACTGGATCGTGCAGTAGTGGCGCAGGACCGGGCCAAGGCTGATCTGAAAGCACTGGGCGATGTGGCGACGGTTGAAGCCGCGCGCGATGCGGCCGTAAAAGCGCGGGGCGTGGCGCAGGTGGATGCTGAAACATCACTCGCAGCGATTGGTGTTGCGGAACTTGCGCGGACAGCAGCAGCCGACGCGCGCGCCACGGCCGAGGCGGATGCTGCGACGACGGCCGCGTCGCTGGCTTCGCTTGAATCCGAAGCGGGTGCACTGGCGCGCGATTTGGGCGCGACGACGGGCGCGCTCTCGCACGTTCGCGCCGCACCGGGGTATGAAACCGCACTGGCGGCCGCGCTGGCCGATGATCTGAATGCAGAGATTGGTGATGCCGGGCTGCGACGCTGGGCGGGGGCGGCGATTGGTGCGGGTGATCCGACACTGCCCGTGGGTGAACCGCTGAGCATCCACGTGACGGCGCCCGATGAACTCACCCGTCGCCTGTCGCAGATTGCCGTCGTTGATACTGATGACGGCGCGGTGCTGGCCGTTGGGCAACGGCTCGTGACGCGCGACGGCAAGCTGCGCCGGTGGGATGGGTTTGCGTCCGATGGTGCGGGTGCTGCGGCTGCCGAAGGGTTGAAGCGCCGCAATCGGCTGACAGCGATTGAAGCACAACTTCCCAAAATTCGGGCGGCGGCGGCGGCGGCACGGGCTAAACAGGCGTCGAGTGTCGCGCTGAGTGACGCTGGCCAGCAACTGGATATAGCGCGGCGTGCGCGTGATACAGCGGATGCGAATTTACGGACTGCTTTGCGGGCTGAGGATCAAGCGGGCGTGGCGCTTGAACGGGTGACGGCCCAAGCTGTGGATTTGAACGACCGCTTGGCGCGGGCCGATGCTGAATTGATGGCTGCACAAAGCGAACATGGCACAGCGACGATGGCGCTCGCCGCGTTTCCGACGGTTCATGACGATGGCACGACCCGCGCGCTTGACCGGGCGGCGCATGATGCGCGCGATGCTGTGGCTCAGCTTCGTTCAGACCTTGTTGCGCGCGATGGTCGCGTGACAGCGGACAAGGCGCGGCATGCGGCGGCGCTTTCCGAAAGTGCGGATTGGCGCGCACGCAGCGGCAAAGCGGGCAAGCGGGTTGAGG
>JAYTWA010000346.1:0-7093 GCA_043743675.1 Sphingomonadales bacterium | reverse complement strand
GGCGCGGTCGGCGCAGCGTTTGACGAGGAGGACATCTTCCGCGTCGATCATTATCTCGGCAAGGAAACGGTTCAGAACCTGCTCGTTCTGCGCTTTGGCAACACGCTATTCGAGCCGCTGTGGAACGCCAGCCACATTGAGCACGTCCAGATTACGGTTGCCGAAACTGTCGGCCTCGAGGGGCGCGTCTCCTATTACGACGGTGTCGGCGCGCTCAGCGATATGGTGCAAAACCACATGCTCCAATTGCTTGCATTGGTCGCAATGGAGCCGCCCGCAAGCTACACCGCTACCGCAGTGCGCGACGAGAAAGTCAAAGTGCTACGATCACTCCGCCCGCTGTCTGCTGCCGAAGCCGCAACACATTCGGTGAAGGGCCAGTACGTCTCGGGTGCAGTCGGCGGGCAGCCGGTCGCGGGCTATGCCGACGAGCTCGGCAAGACTTCGAACACCGAAACCTTCGTCGCTGTCAAAGCGCACCTCGACAATTGGCGCTGGCAGGGGGTGCCCTTCTACCTGCGCACTGGCAAACGGATGCCCGCGCGCCATTCGGAAATCCTCATCCAGTTCCGCCCGGTCCCGCATTCGATTTTCAAGGCGAAGGGTGCGGGACTTGAACCCAATGCGCTTGTCATCCGTTTGCAGCCTGAAGAAGGGATTGCACTTACCGTGATGACCAAAGAACCCGGCCTTGACCGCGACGGTATCGCGATCAAGAAAGTCGGTCTTGACGTCAGTCTGTCCGATGCGTTTGCGAGCTCAAGGCGCCGCGTGGCGTATGAACGGCTGCTGCTCGATCTGCTTGAAGGTGATACGACATTGTTCGTCCGCCGTGACGAAATCGAAGCGGCATGGACGTGGGTCGATTCCATCCATAAGGCTTGGGACGACGCCAGCCTGACCGCCAAACCCTATACCGCAGGCACATGGGGGCCATCCGCCGCCATCGGCATGATCGAACGCGATGGAGCGTCATGGCATGACTGATCCCGGCGAAACCGACTGGGTCGTCGCTGATATTGTTGGTGATGATGTTCATTTTGCGCTTACTAAACCCGAGCCAAAACCGACTTTGCGCATCATAAAAAGTTATAAGACTGCAAATTTTACGACTGCTGTTGACTGCTTTGCTGCCTATGCTCGTGATTCCAAGATCGATTTATTCGGTCGTTCTTGTTGCGTGGCTGTAGGCGGCGCGATCACAGGAGACTCTATTCGCGTCAACCGTTGTCGCTGGACGATTTCCATCCGCGGTCTGGGCTATATTTTCGGAAAGCAGCCCCATGTTTTGAATGATAGCACAGCCAGGGGATGGTCTAGTTTATCATACAGCGCCACAACGCACCGCTCAATTGCTGTTAACGGCGAACCGTCATTTGACCGGCCAGGTCAATGGTCATCCGTTAATTTCGACACGGGTATCGGCGCCGCCATGATCGCAGCAGCTTCAAATCGGGAAGTCACCCTGCATAATAGTGAAGCCGGGTTTCTCGGGTTTACCCCGGAAACATCACTTGAGCGCGAATTTTTAGCATATTTGGGCAAATCAGTTCCACGTGTAACTTGGGAAATTGCATTAACAACAGGGTCCGAACATCCAGTTTGGGGAGCAATTGGCATCGTAGGAAGCCGGGAAGTTGCCCTAGCACGCGCTGCAATGCTCGGCTCATTTGCAGGTGAGGTGGCTCTCGCCCTCGCCAGCTGGTCAGGACTATTTTTACACGGAAATTGTGCCAAACTTTTGAGTGCTTCGCATTTGATACAAGCATTTAATACGAGGTTTGAGGACAAGGGTTATTACAGAGCAAACATGCGAAACATGCCCCGCTGGTTGGTTGAAATGGAAAATGTTAATCTTCGTGGCGCTGCGCAATATGTCGCGCGGGTAGGCGCGGGAACCACACCATGATGAACAACACGCTCAGCGCCGTCACCGCACGGATTATCGAACGGTCGAAAACCACCCGTACCGCTTATCTCGCGTTGATGGACCAGCAACGCGAGGCTGGCACAAATCGCGCCAATCTGTCGTGCGGCAATCTCGCCCATGCATTTGCAGCGTCGGGCGAAGACAAGATCGCAATTCGCCAAGGCAGAGCCATCAACCTCGGCATTATTACATCCTATAACGACATGCTCTCAGCGCATCAGCCCTATGGCCGCTATCCCGAAGCCATCAAGATCGCCGCACGCGAAGTTGGTGCAACGGCCCAAGTTGCGGGTGGTGTTCCCGCCATGTGTGACGGCGTGACGCAGGGTCAGGCGGGGATGGAACTCAGCCTGTTCAGCCGCGACACAATTGCCCTCTCCACCGCTGTCTCGCTTAGTCACGCGATGTTCGAAGGCGTCGCGATGCTCGGCATTTGTGACAAGATTGTGCCCGGCCTGCTCATCGGAGCACTGCGTTTCGGACATTTGCCGACGATCCTCATCCCCGGCGGGCCGATGCCATCGGGTCTGGCGAATAAGGAAAAAGTCCGCATCCGTCAGCTTTATGCCGAAGGTAAAGTCGGGAAAGCCGAACTTCTTGAAGCCGAATCCGCCAGCTATCACGACGCAGGCACCTGCACTTTTTATGGCACGGCTAATTCGAACCAGATGATGATGGAAGTCATGGGCCTGCACATGCCCGGCAGCGCTTTCGTCAATCCTGGCACCAAATTACGCAGTGAACTCACGCGCGCCGCCGTTCACCGCCTTGCCGCGATTGGCTGGGACGGCGACGATTATCGCCCCTTGAGCCACTGCGTCGATGAAAAAGCGATCGTCAATGCCTGTATCGGCCTGCTTGCCACCGGCGGATCAACGAACCATGCAATCCATTTGCCCGCGATTGCACGCGCCGCGGGGATCATCATTGATTGGGAGGATTTCGACCAGCTTTCTTCGGTCGTGCCGATGCTCGCGCGCGTTTACCCAAACGGCTCGGGCGATGTGAATGACTTTCACCATGCCGGCGGGATTGGTTTCGTGATCCGCGAATTGCTCGACGCGGGATTGCTCCATCGCGACATCATGACGGTCGCGCGCGCCGACCTCACTGATTACGCGAATGAGCCTGTTCTCGTTGATGATGCGCTCATGTGGCAACCCGCGCCCGCCACCCCGCGCAATGACACTATGCTCCGTCCCGCCAGCCACCCTTTCTCGCCCGACGGCGGGATGCGCTTGCTAACGGGCAATCTGGGCCGCGCGATTATCAAGACCAGCGCGGTCGACGCATCGCGCTTCATCATCGAAGCGCCGTGCGCGATTTTCGCTGACCAGAATGATGTGCTGACCGCATTCAAAGCGGGCGATCTCAACCGCGATGTCATTGTCGTCGTCCGTTTTCAGGGGCCGCATGCCAACGGTATGCCCGAACTCCACAAACTGACGCCCGCGCTCGGTGTGTTGCAGGACAAAGGCTTCAAAGTCGCCCTCGTCACGGATGGCCGCATGTCCGGCGCATCGGGGAAAGTTCCCGCCGCGATCCATGCCATCCCCGAAGCCGGACTCGGCGGGCCGCTCGCCTATTTGCAAGACGGTGACATCGTCCGCGTTGATGCCGTTGCAGGAACGCTCTCAACGACTGCCGACCTCTCCAACCGCGACCGCACCCCCTGCCCGCCTGCGCACCTCGGCGTTGGCCGCGAGCTGTTCGCATTCATGCGGCACGGATCGGATGATGCTGAAAAAGGGGCAAGCGCAATGCTGTCGTCGGCGGGCCTTTGATGCAGGTCGTCGCGGTTGACATTGGCGGCACCCATGCCCGTTTCTCCCTCGCCGAAGTCGCCGATGGCTGCGTGCAATCACTCAGTGAACCCATCACCCTGAAAACCGCTGAACACGCCAGTTTTCAAACCGCGTGGGAAGCCTATGGCGCAGGGCTAGGTCACGCCCTCCCCCCTGCCGCCGCCATCGCATTTGCCGGACCTGTTGGCGGTGACGTCCTGCAACTGACGAACAGTCACTGGACGATCAGACCCGCGTTAATTTCCGAACGCCTCCACGTCGATCACTTCAGCCTCGTCAATGACTTCGGCGCGGTGGGCCATGCCGTTGCCCAAGCCAAGCCCCAGAATTTTCGCCATATCTGTGGCCCCGACACGGCCTTTCCCGAAACGGGCGTGACCAGCATTGTCGGCCCTGGCACCGGCCTTGGTGTTGCCCATGTTCTCCGCCACAAAAGCGGGTATCACGTTTGCGCGACCGAAGGCGGTCACCTCGATTTCGCGCCACTCGATGCGTTCGAGGACGGCCTGCTCGACACGTTACGCAAGCGCTACCGCCGCGTCTCGGTCGAGCGCGTTGTGTCCGGCCCCGGCCTGCGCGGCATTTATGAAGCCTTTGCCCGTATCGAAGGCCGCACTGTGGATGGCGACGATGACAAAGCACTTTGGACCGCCGCACTCGATGGCAGCGACAGCCTTGCGGTCGCAGCGCTCGACCGTTTCTGCATGAGTCTCGGTTCGGTCGCAGGCGATCTCGCGCTTGCCCAAGGAGCCAATGCCGTCGTTATCGCGGGTGGCCTCGGTGCGCGGATTGCGGACCATCTCCCGCAATCAGGGTTCGCTCAGCGCTTTGCCGCAAAGGGACGCTTCGAAGCCATGATGTCGGCCATACCCGTCAAACTCATCACCCTCGAACAGCCCGGCCTTTATGGTGCAGCGGCCGCCTTCGCCACGGAGCACACATTATGACCATCGATGACATCATGCGCACCGCGCCGGTTATTCCGGTGCTCGTTATCGACGATGTCGCCCACGCCCGCCCCATCGCAGAAGCCCTCGTGCGGGGCGGCCTGACCGTTCTCGAAGTCACTCTGCGCACCCCCGCTGCGCTTGATGTGATAGCCGAAATGGCAAAAGTCGATGGCGCGATTGTCGGCGCGGGCACGGTTTTGAACCCTGCCGATCTCGACGCAGCCATCGCAGCGGGATCGAAATTCATCGTCAGCCCCGGCCTGACTGAATCCCTTGGCAAAGCAGCGATTAGCAGCGGCATCCCCTTCCTCGCCGGCACAGCGAATGCAGGCGACATCATGCGTGGACTCGACATGGGGTTGACCCGCTTCAAGTTTTTTCCGGCGACGGCATCTGGCGGCCTCCCCGCGCTGAAATCGCTTGCATCAGTGTTCAACAAAGTCCGCTTTTGCCCCACCGGCGGGATTACCGAGGCAACGGCACCCGACTGGCTTGCCGACGACTCAATCCTGTGCGTCGGCGGAAGCTGGATTGTGCCCAAAGGCGCACCCGACATCGCACGGATCGAAGCAAACGCGCGCGCCGCCTCAGCCTTGAGAAAGTAACAGCCACAACGGAAACGCAGCGACGGCCATCAACGCACCCAAGGGCAAGCGGGTGGTCGCCCCAACATTTCGTCCCCGCGCCATCATCCCGAACGCAATGAGCAACCCAAGCATGCTTGCGCCGATCAGGACATAAGGCAGTGCCTGCCACCCCATCCAGCAACCAATCGCACCCAGTAATTTAGGGTCTCCCCCGCCCATGCCATCACGGCCACGCACCAGACGATATGCCCAGGCAATCGCAAGCAAGGTTGCAAAACCTGCGATACCGCCAATCAGCCGTGTTTGTATGTCGAGTCCAATCCCGGTCAAACCAAACACCAGTCCACCAAACACCAGCCCACTGGCCGCAAGCAGCGCCGTCAGCCAGTCTGGCAGCCAATAATGTTCAACATCAAGCGCCACTAGCGCAAGCAATTGCCAGCCAAACAAAGCGCCCGCAGCGCCCGGAAGACCAGGCTGAACCATCATCGCCACGACGCCAATAAGAGCCGCCATCGCCTCAATCGCGGGGTGCCGCCAGTCTATCCGTGCACCGCAAGTCCTGCATTTTCCGCCCGTAAATAACCAACTCAAAACTGGCACCAAGTCACGCACAGATAACGTCCGCGCGCACGCATCACATGCAGATCGACCACCAAGCCCGCGCCCCTGCGGCCAGCGAATCACCAATGTTGATATGAAGCTCCCCGCGATCAGCCCACAAACCGCGCCGCCCAGTGCCCACCAGACGGCAATCGGGATCACGGCAATTTTTCGTCGGGCGCAGTCCCCCAGATGTGCACTGTCTGAATATAACCAGCACGCCCCTTTGCATCGAACAGGCACCAGCCGCGTGCGCATTGGCTGATCCGCCCGACCACGCCGGGTTCGGCGCGCCACACAACGGGAGCGCCGGCGTCTGCACTCGCGCGCATTTCGCGTTCAGCACCCGTGACCAACGCCGTTCGGCTGTTGCTTAGCAGGTTCGCCTGCACCCATCCTTTGGTGCCATCGGGATCCTCGATTTTGCGCCAGTTGGGATAGGTTTCGATGACACGCACCGGTAAATCGGCGCGTTGATACAGCCAGCTTGCGGGAAATTCACGCCCCGGGCCCGGGCGCATCCGTGCCTTGCCCGCGCTGATCGACGCCCAATAAGGTGTCTTTTGCTGCGCCAACGCCATCGTCGGCACCGACAACGCCACGATCACAAAACCCCAAACCAGTTTCCGCATACCCAACCCGCCTCTTCGCATGATTGCCGATTGGCCAATTCATCGCGGCTGGTCAACGGCTTCGCGCATTCTTGAAGCCTTAACCCCACTGGTATAGCGAGCCATCAAAGAAGGGGAGCAACCTATGCGCGGATTTCGGCTGATTCTGGCATCGCTTGGCTGTGGCATGGCAAATGTGGCGCATGCACAACCCATGATCGTTGCAGACAGCGGCGACAACGCCTGGATTCTGTCCGCATCAGTCATGGTCCTGATCGCGGCACTCCCCGGCGTCATGCTGTTCTTCTGCCAAAATGCGGGCCGTGGCCGTAGTGGACAGGCCGGCCTTGCAATGTTCGCCTCGCTTGTGACTGCAATCCTCGTTTTTACCATCATCGGTTACAGTGTCGCGTTCAGCGACGGGACTGCAATTTTGGGTGGCGTCGGCAATATGATGTTTGCCGGACTCCCCGATGTTCAACCCGACATGACGATTGCGGGATCAATCTATGCGCTGTTTGAACTCGCCATCGCCCTGTTTGCTGTCGCAATTCTTGTCGGGTCCGTGGCGGAGCGCGCCCGTTTTGGCTGGCTGCTTGCGTTTTCG
>JAYTWA010000345.1:0-8832 GCA_043743675.1 Sphingomonadales bacterium | reverse complement strand
GGCGCGGTCGTTGATCCCAAGGCACTGGATGAGTTGCTGCCCGAATGGCGCGAGAGTGCTTCACTGGCAAAAGTGCCAGTCACGGACAACCAGCATTGGGTGCTGTCGAAGGCTGGCAAGTTTGCGATCCCGCATATGTTGTTGCCGCCGTTTCTGAATAACAAAGGCACATATACCGGCAGTCTGGGCAATTTGTGCCGGTGGCTCGCCGAACAGGCCGAAGGGCTGGGGGTCGAGATATTTCCGGGCTTTGCGGCTGCTGAAGTGCTGTTCAACGACGACGGTTCGGTCAAAGGCGTGGCGACCGGCGATATGGGCGTGGCAAAGGACGGATCGCACAAAGGCGATTATCAGCCAGGGCTGGAACTTCACGCCAAATATACTTTGTTTGCTGAGGGGGTTCGTGGGAGCCTTTCAAAGCAGTTGATAACGCAATTGGGATTGGCAAAGGATTCTCAGCCGCAGATTTATGGGCTGGGCATCAAGGAATTGTGGGACATTGATCCCGTCAATCATGTGCCGGGTCGCGTCATCCATACACAGGGCTGGCCATTGACGATGGGCAGCAATGGCGGCGGGTTTTTATATCATCAGGCCGATGGGCAGGTCGCACTCGGTTTTGTGACATGGCTGAATTATCGCAATCCCTATCTGTCGCCGTTCGAGGAAATGCAGCGTTGGAAAACGCATCCCGAGATTAGCGCAATACTGAAAGGCGGACGGCGCGTGTCTTACGGTGCGCGCGCGATCAATGATGGCGGGTTCCAAGCGGTGCCGAAGCTCGCGTTCCCCGGTGGTGCATTGATTGGCTGTTCAGCAGGATTTGTGAACGTGCCACGCATCAAGGGCAGCCATACTGCAATGAAAACAGGCATGATGGCCGCCGAAGCAACCGCCGCCGCGATTGCCGCCGGACGGGCGAGCGATACGCTCGATGCTTATGAAGCGGATTACCGGACCAGCTGGGTTGCCAAAGAACTCAGCATGGTGCGCAACGTTCTGCCTGCTGTTGAAAAATTCGGCGATCTGATTGGATCGTTGCTGGCCGGGATCATGATGTGGCTCGAATATTTCGGGCTCAAGCTGCCCTTCACGATGAAGACGCATCCTGACAATGAGAGTTTGTGGCGCAAGGATTTGGTTGAGCCGATTGTCTATCCAAAGCCCGACAATGTGTTCAGCTTTGATCGACTGTCGTCGGTGTTCTTGTCGAACACGAACCATGAAGAAGACCAGCCGTGCCACCTGACACTCAAAGATGCCAGCGTGCCGATTGCAATCAACCTGCCGCTCTATGACAATCCCGAGCAACGATATTGCCCGGCCGGGGTTTACGAAATCGTGGGGCGTGAAGAGAATGCGCCACGTCTGCAGATCAACGCGCAAAATTGTGTCCACTGCAAGACGTGCGACATCAAAGACCCGACGCAGAACATCAACTGGGTGGTGCCGGAGGGTGGCGGTGGCCCGAACTATCCGAATATGTAGCCTCTTGCTGCTGCTGATACCGGCAGCAGCCGAGGCGCGACGACCTGATGCATCGGCGGTGAGTGCGTATGTCCGCGCGCGCGTGGCGGACAGCAGCGGGCAATCGGTGCTGGCAGTGGAAAACTATGCCGCTGCACTTGCTGCTGATCCGGGCAATGCCACCATAGCGTTTCGCGCCTATCGCGAAGCCGTCGAGGCGGGTAATTTCCCGTTGGCTGTGCGGGCGGCGACAACACTTGATGCGTCGGGTGTGATCCCGCCCGATGCCCATATCCTGTTGTACATTGCTGCACTGCAAACGCGCGACTGGGCGGAGGCAGCGGCGCGACTGAAGATATTATCCGGTGAAGCGGGACTCGCCTTTCTCGCTCCGATGTTCGGGCGCTGGCTCGAAACCACGACCAAGACGCCGTTTGTGCTGCACGGGTCGAAAGCTGTTGACCGTAGCTTCAATGCCTATGTTGACGAAAATGAAGCGCTGATCGCCCTGTCGAGAGGTGATTTGTCGAACAGCGTGACCGCGATCAAGGGAATGTGGGCGCTGGATCCGTATCGCGCGGGTTCGTTGCGGCTGGCAGCGGCGGCGCGTTTAGCCGAGTTGCGGCAGCGCGAGCGTGCGCTGGATTTGATTGTCGCCGAGGATAGTGCGGCGGACAATGCACGCACGCTGATCGGCAAGGGTAAGAAAATCGGCGTGGCCGTATCTTCTGCGTCGGATGGTGCAGCGTTCCTGCTGGCGCGCGTTGCCGGCGACTTGCTGGTTGAAGGCAGCGGTCGTTCGGCGCTGACAATTGCGCGGATGGCCGAATTTGCGGACCCGGCAAATGCACGGATGCGGTTGATGGTGGCGGGTGCGCTGGATGTGCGCAAACGGCATGACCTTGCGCTGGTGATTGTCGACACACTGGTTACGGATCCGGTTTACGGGGATGACGCCGCATCGTTTCGGATAACGCAGCTTGAAGGGTTGGGGCGTTTCGACGAGGCATTGGCCGCGGCGCGGACCCGCGCCGTAAAATCGTCGAATGATCAGGGGCGGATCGGCGACATCGAACTGCGCCGCCGGAACTTTGCAGCCGCCGCCGTAGCTTATCAGATGGCACTTGATGCTTCGGGCAATAAGGCTGCGTGGCCGCTGATCTTTGCGACAGCCAATGCTTATGACAATGCGGGAAGCTGGTCAGCGGCAAAGCCATTGCTCGAGCGTGCGCTGGTGATGGCGCCCGATGAAGCGGCGATCCTGAACGAGCTTGGTTATGGTATGATCATTACCGGCGAAGGTGTGGACCGCGGGCTGGCGTTGGTCAGCAAGGCGGCGATGCTGCGCCCCGATGATGCCGCGATCATCGATTCACTGGGTTGGGCGCAATATAAGCGCGGTGCATTTAGCCAAGCAGTGCCACTGCTCGAGCGCGCCGTTCGCCTCGACCAGGCACAGCCCGAAATTGGTGAGCATTTGGGCGACGCTTATTGGGCCGAGGGACGCCGTGTTGATGCGCGCTATGCTTGGGCAGCGGCGCGGGTGCAGGCACAAGGCGATGCGACAGCACGGCTTGATGGCAAGATTGCCGGGCAGCGATAGGCCCGTGGATCGCGAGATTGCCTATGCCAAGATCAACCTCGCGCTGCATGTCCGGGGGCGGCGCGACGATGGCTATCATGATCTGGAAACGATCTTTGCATTTTGTGCGGATGGTGATGTTGTCGAAGCACGTGCAGCCGATACGTTGTCGCTGACCATAGATGGTCCGTATTCGGCAAATCTTTCAACAACAGACAATCTGGTCCTGCGCGCCGCAGAGATGCTGGGGCAGGGGCGTGGGGCCGCGATCCAACTGACGAAAAACTTGCCGGTGGCGTCGGGGATCGGCGGGGGATCTGCCGATGCAGCGGCGACACTGCGGCTGTTGTCGCGCGTTTGGGGGATCGAAGGCGATCTTCATGGCATTGCGGCGAGACTTGGTGCTGACGTGCCTGCGTGCGTTGCCTCGACAACGGCGCGAGGTGAGGGGCGCGGTGATCAACTTGTCGCGTGCGATTCCGACGTTTCGGGAATGGCCGTATTGCTGGTCAATCCGTCTGTGCCACTTTCAACAGCGGCGGTATTCGAGACTTGGGATGGCGTTGACAAAAGCGCACTGTACGATTGGCGGGTCGGGCGAAATGACCTTGAGCTCCCTGCGCGTTCGCTTGTGCCACAGATTGGCAATTTGATCGATTGGCTTATGGTTCAGGCGCGCGTGACAACGGCGCGCATGTCAGGATCAGGCGCGACGTGTTTTGCACTGTTTGCCGATGCTGCCGACTGTGCCGCAGTTGCCAAAGCGGCAGCGCATAAATTTCCCGGATATTGGACAATGCAATCGGTGCTGCGATGACATCGTGGCGGTTTGTGCCCGGCGAGGGTGACGTGCTGATGATTGTCGATCATGCGTCAAACCATGTGCCCGATGGCATTAATCTGGGTATTGATCCTGCATTGCTCAAAACACATATCGGTTGGGATATTGGTGCGGCAGCACTTGCGGAAGCCCTAGGTTTTCCGGCGTTTTTGGCAACATTGTCACGGCTTGTCGTGGACCTGAACCGAGAGGCGGACGCGCCGGGGATCGTGCCTGTGTCGAGCGACGGTATCGCCATAACTGGCAATAGCGGAGATGTGGCCGACCGGGTTTCGGAATATTGGCATCCCTATCATGATGCGCTTGCGGCCAAGATTGAGGATATGCGCCCGAAGCTGTTGATTTCGCTCCACAGCTTCACACCCCGCCTGTCATCGCAACCCGATGAAGCGCGACCGTGGGAGATCGGCATTCTTTATAATGAGGATGACCGCGCGGCGCGGATTGCGATACCGTTGTTGGATGCTGTGGGCGTGATCGTCGGCGATCAGTTGCCCTATTCCGGCGAGGTGTTGAACGCGACGATGAACCGGCATGGTGAGGGGACTGGGACGCCTTACCTCGGTATTGAAGTGCGGCAGGATTTGATCGACAGCGCGGCGGGTGTGGCACAATGGGCGCGCATCCTGCTTCCCGTGATCGAAAAATGCGCTAAGCAATTAGGCATGGACCAAGGAGCGCCCGCTTTTGACGCTTGAACAACGTGTTTTCGTGGCATTTGTCATTGCCGTGTCGATTGGCATGGCGTGGATTACGGCACCATTTTACGGCGCGATCCTGTGGGGTGTGGTCACGGCGATTGTTTTTTGGCCGCTTAATCGAAATCTACGCGCTGCGTTTCCGAAAAGCCCAAATTTCTCGGCCTGCGCTACATTGGTCGCCGTGATTGCGATTGTTATCATTCCGACCTTGCTCATCGGTTCGCTGCTCATCGAGCAGGCACTCTCAATCTATGCCAACATCCAAAATCAAAAATTTGATTTTGCACGTATTGTTGCGGATATTCATGCAGTTTTGCCTTCGTGGATAGAAAGATTTCTGGACCGTAACGGCTTTGGCGATGTGCAGGGGATCCAGCAGAAACTGGTGATGGTCGCGACAAATGGCGCTCGTTTCATGGCAACACAGGCGCTTAGTTTCGGGCAGGGCGCATTTAGCTTTGGTATCTCGCTCAGCATCATGCTGTATCTGGCGTTCTTTTTGTTGCGGGACGGGGCGCAGCTGACGCGCACGATCGGCGATCGGGTTCCGCTGGCCGTCCAGCAGCGGCGTGATTTGTTCGAGAAATTTGCAACTGTCATTCGCGCTACGATCAAGGGCAGCATCGTGGTTGCCATTGTGCAGGGGATGATTGGCGGAATTGTCTTCTGGGTTATCGGGATTGAGGCTGCCCTGCTGTGGGGCGTCGTCATGGGTTTTCTGTCATTGGTCCCCGCAATCGGGACCGGACTGATTTGGGTGCCGGTCGCGATATACCTCTTTGCGACGGGGCAGACATGGCAGGGGGCTGTGCTCACCGGCTGTGGCGTTCTTGTCATTGGATCGGTCGACAATGTCCTGCGGCCTCTCCTTGTCGGTAAGGATACGCGGATGCCCGACTATGTTGTGCTGATCTCGACGCTCGGGGGAATTAGCGTGATGGGCATCAACGGCTTTATCGTCGGACCCGTCATTGCGGCGCTCTTCATTGCCGCCTGGGATATTTTTCTCGCCGAACGCGGCAACATCATCGCATAACGAATATTGTGCCGGCTGCGCGCCACCGGCATAGGCGGCACTGGAGACCAACACAGCCATGCATCAATTCGACAAATCCAAATTGCCAAGCCGCCATGTTTCAGTCGGCCCCGAGCGGGCGCCGCATCGCAGCTATTATTACGCAATGGGGCTGACCGAGGAAGAAATTGCGCGGCCGTTCGTGGGGATTGCGTCGGCAGGTAATGACAGTGCGCCGTGCAACACCACACTCGATGCGCAGGCCGATGTCGCGCGCAAAGGCGTGGAGGCGGGCGGCGGGATGCCGCGGCGGTTTAATACGATTACTGTGACAGACGGGATTGCGATGGGGCATCAGGGGATGAAATCCTCGCTGGTGTCGCGCGAAGTTATTGCCGATTCAGTCGAGTTAAGCGTCCGCGGGCATTGCTATGACGCGCTGGTGGCGTTTGCGGGCTGCGACAAGTCACTGCCGGGCATGATGATGGCGATGCTGCGGCTGAATGTGCCGAGCATTTTCGTTTATGGTGGGTCGATCCTACCGGGCCGGTTCGAGGGTCGCGACATTACGGTGGTTGATGTGTTTGAAGCCGTGGGGCGCTATGCGTCGGGTGCAGGCAATTGCCCCATCGAAGAACTGACAGCCTTGGAGAAAGCAGCATGCCCGGGCCACGGTGCGTGCGGCGGGCAATTTACAGCAAACACAATGGCCTGCGTCGGCGAAGCAATGGGATTGTCGTTACCGAACAGCAACATGGTGCCCGCCCCTTATGCATCGCGTGAGCAAATTGCCCATGCTGCGGGATTTCAAGTGATGGAATTGCTCGCGCGTAATATCCGGCCTCGTGACATTTGCACGCGCGAGGCGTTTATCAATGGCGCGCGGATTGTGGCGGCAACCGGGGGGTCGACAAACGCGGCACTGCATCTGCCGGCGATGGCCAATGAAGCGGGGATTGATTTCAACTTGTTTGATGTTGCTGAAGCATTCAAATCAACGCCCTACCTCGCCGATCTGAAACCCGGCGGGCAGTATGTCGCCAAAGACATGCATGATGCCGGTGGCGTTTACATGCTGATGAAAACGATGCTGGGCGAAGGGCTGCTTTACGGCGATTGCATGACCGTGACGGGGCGGACGCTGGGTGAGAATATCGATCAGGTGACGTGGAACCCTGACCAGAAAGTGATTTATGACGTCAAGACACCAATCACGCCAACGGGTGGTGTTGTTGGCTTGCGCGGGTCGCTTGCCCCCGATGGGGCGATTGTGAAAGTCGCAGGATTGGCCAAGCTGCAGTTCACGGGTCCGGCGCGGGTGTTCGATTGCGAGGAGGATTGTTTTGCCGCGGTTGAATCGCGCGCAATCCGCGAGGGTGAAGTCATCGTTATCCGTTATGAAGGGCCAAAGGGCGGGCCGGGGATGCGTGAAATGCTGTCAACGACGGCGGCGCTGTATGGTCTAGGCATGGGTGAAAGCGTTGCCTTGCTGACTGATGGTCGTTTTTCGGGGGCGACGCGGGGGTTCTGCATTGGCCATGTTGGCCCGGAAGCGAGCGACGGCGGGCCGATTGCATTGGTTGAGGATGGCGACATCATTGCCATTGATGCTGAAGCAGGCACGATTGATCTGAATGTCGATGATGCCACGATGGCGGCGCGCAAGGCTGCGTGGAAACCGCGCGTGAACGATTATCAGGCAGGAGCGCTTTGGCGTTATGCGCAGAATGTCGGTCCGGCGTGGCAGGGCGCTGTGACGCATCCCGGGGCGAAGGCCGAGCGGCATGTCTATGCGGACATTTAGTGCAGCGGTTTTAGTCATGCTAGCAGGGTGCAGTGCGGAGCCGGTGGTCGAAAGCAAGGTTACGTCTGCCAAAGCCGAAGACCGGATTGAATGTGCTATTGGCGGAACGGCTAATTTCGCGCGGGATTGTGCCATAGAGCGTGGCGACGGCACGACGCTGACGCTGCGTCATGGCGACGGCGGATTCCGGCGGCTGACACTGGAGCCCGATGGCACGATTGATACGGCGGATGGTGCAGATCCCGTAACCCTGAAAACGATGACGGACGGGCGGACTGAAATCGCGATTGGCGACGACCGATACCATTTGCCCGCGACATTGTGAGCGACGCCGATCTGATCGTTCGTATAGCTGTGCGTGGGGAAGGCGTAACAGCGGATGGCCGTCATGCGCCGCTTGCCGCTCCAGGCGATACGCTTCGCGCTGACGGATCAGTAGAGGCCGGTCCCGACCACATAACCCCGCCATGCCGTCATTTCCCGACCTGTGGCGGGTGCCAGCTTCAGCATGTTAGTGATGTGGCCTACGCGCGGTATATCATAGACCGGATCACGCACGCATTGCACGCGCAGGGGATTGATGCGCCAGTGATTGACGCGCCGCACCTGTCACCGCCGCGCACGCGCCGTCGCGCGTCAATGCGGGTGGAGCGGCGGGGGAAGACTGTGGTGCTGGGCTTCAATGAAGGGGCCAGCAACAACATTGTCGACCTGAACGAGTGCCACGTCCTGCTACCCGAGCTTTTCGCGCTTGTGGCCCCGTTGCGGCGTTTGCTGATCCTGATGCTTCGCGACCGCGGGCGGGCGTCAGTGGTGCTGACGCGGGCCGACCAAGGCGTTGATGTGATGCTCGGCGGGTTCGAGGCCGACGGCCTTGCTGCGATCGAAGCGTTGTCGGCGTTTGGCGATACGCATAAACTAGCGCGGCTGTCGCTCGATGAGGGCTATGGCCCTAGTATCCGTTATGCGCCGGCTGATGTCACAATCAGTTTGAGCGGCGTTCCGGTGGCGTTGCCCGAAGGCGCATTCGTGCAGGCGACGGCGGATGGCGAGGCGCAGCTGGTCAAGGCGGTGCAAGCGGCGTTGGCGGGGGCGACGCATATCGTGGATTTATTTGCGGGCCTCGGCACTTTTGCGCTGGCGCTGCCGGGCAATGTCCATGCGGTCGAGGGCGCGCGCGATGCTGTGCTTGCGCTCGGGGCGACGCGGCGTGTGGTGGTTGAGCACCGTGACTTGTTTCGGAGGCCCTTATCCGCAGCGGAACTCAATCGCTTTGATGGTGTCGTGCTCGATCCACCCCGCGCCGGGGCAAAGGAACAGATCGGCGCGTTGGCGCAATCAAAGGTAGCCCGGATTGCCTATGTGTCGTGCAACCCCGCAACCTTTGCGCGCGATGCAAAAATGTTGATCGAAGGGGGATAC
>JAYTWA010000344.1:0-6881 GCA_043743675.1 Sphingomonadales bacterium | reverse complement strand
GGGTCTTGCAGATATTTCTGCACCGCGCGCTTCAATGGTCGGGCGCCATAGACAGGATCATAGCCAACCCGACCGAGCCAGGCCCGTGCAGCATCCGTGAGGTCGAGCGTTACCTTGCGATCTGCGAGCAGTTTCTGGACGCGGCTGATCTGAATATCGACGATGGGGCCCATGTTCGCCGCGCTCAGGCGGTGGAACAGGATGATTTCATCCAGCCGGTTGAGGAATTCGGGGCGGAAGTGACCGCGGACGATTTCCATGACCTGTGGCTCAACACTCTCGATGCTCTGATCATCGGGTAGGTTCGCGATATACTGGCTGCCCAGATTGGACGTCAGGATGATAAGCGTGTTGGTGAAATCAACCGTGCGCCCCTGTCCATCGGTTAGTCGCCCATCATCGAGCACTTGCAGCAGGATGTTGAAGACGTCCGCATGCGCCTTTTCGACTTCGTCGAACAGGATCACCTGATAGGGGCGGCGGCGCACCGCTTCAGTCAAAACGCCGCCTTCTTCGTAACCGACATATCCGGGTGGGGCACCGATCAGCCGCGCGACCGAATGCTTTTCCATGAATTCGCTCATGTCGATACGGACCATCGCGGCATCGTCATCGAACAGGAACCCGGCGAGTGCCTTGGTCAATTCAGTTTTGCCGACACCCGTTGGCCCGAGGAACATGAAGCTCCCCATCGGTCGGTTCGGGTCCTGCAAGCCAGCGCGCGCGCGGCGAACAGCGGCGGAGACGGCTTTGACGGCATCGGCTTGCCCGATGACGCGCTGGCCGATTGTGCTTTCCATCGACAGCAGTTTTTCGCGTTCGCCCGCGAGCATCCGGTCAACGGGAATGCCAGTCCAGCGGGACACGATGCTGGCAATATCATCCGCCGTGACTTCTTCACGCAACATCGCGCCAGCAGCGGCACCTGCCGCGTCGGCGAGTTGTTTTTCGAGTGCGGGGATGGTGCCATATTGCAACTCGCCTGCCTTGCCGAGATCAGCGGCGCGCTGGGCCTGATCGAGTTGAACACGCGCGGCGTCGAGCGCTTCTTTCAGCTTCGCCTCAGACTGAATCTTTTCTTTCTCGCCCTGCCAGCGCGTCGTCAGCGCGCCTGACTCCTCTTCGAGATTAGCGAGATCAGTGCGAATTGTGCCCAGTCGATCTTTGGACGCGGCATCGCTTTCCTTCTCCAGCGCCATCGCTTCGATTTTTAGCTGGATAATGCGGCGATCGAGGCTTTCGATTTCCTCGGGCTTGCTCTCGACCTCCATGCGCAGGCGTGATGCGGCTTCGTCCATCAGGTCGATGGCTTTGTCGGGCAGGAAACGATCCGTGATGTAGCGGTTGCTTAACGTCGCGGCGCTCACCAACGCACCGTCGGTAATGCGGACGCCATGGTGGAGTTCGTATTTTTCCTTCAGACCACGCAGGATTGAAACCGTGTCCTCGACGGTTGGCTCGCCCACAAACACTGGCTGGAAACGACGCTGCAACGCCGCGTCCTTCTCAACATATTTACGATATTCGTCGAGTGTAGTCGCACCGATGCAATGCAGTTCACCGCGTGCCAGCGCAGGCTTGATCATGTTCGACGCATCCATCGCGCCGTCGCTTTTGCCCGCTCCGATCAGCGTATGCATTTCGTCGATGAACAGGATGACTTCGCCCTCGGCCGCGCGCACTTCGTCGAGCACGCCCTTAAGCCGTTCCTCAAATTCGCCGCGATACTTAGCCCCTGCGATCAGCGCGCCCATGTCGAGCGACATCAGGCGGCGATCCTTGATGCCATCGGGCACATCGCCATTGACAATGCGCAGTGCGAGACCTTCGGCAATCGCGGTTTTGCCGACGCCGGGTTCGCCAATCAGCACGGGGTTGTTCTTGGTGCGCCGTGCGAGAATCTGGATGGTGCGGCGGATTTCCTCGTCGCGCCCGATGACGGGATCGAGCTTGCCGTCGCGCGCTGCTTCGGTCAGGTCGCGCGCAAATTTCTTGAGCGCGTCATAGCGGTCTTCGGCACTCGCAGTATCGGCTGTTTTGCCTTTGCGCAGTTCGTTTATCGCGGTGTTAAGCGCATCGGCTTTCAGGCCTGCTGCAGCCAGTGCTTTGCCTGCCGTCGTGGCTGTTCCCAACGCCAGGGCGAGCAGCAGCCGTTCAACCGTTACGAAGCTGTCCCCTGCTTTTTTGGCAATCTGTTCAGCCTGATCGAGCACGCGGACGAGATCATTGTTAATGCCGGGCGTTTGCTGCGCGCCGCCCCCTGACACAGCCGGAATTTTCGCCAGCGCCGCGTCGGTTTCGCGCAGTGCCGTGGGTGCATCGCCGCTGCTTCGGGCAATGAGTCCGCTCGCCATGCCTTCGCTGTCTTCGAGCAGGGCTTTTAACAAATGCTCCGGCGCAATCTGTTGGTGCGACATGCGGATGGCAACAGTCTGCGCCGATTGCAGGAAACCCTTGGCGCGATCAGTAAAGAGTTCGAGGTTCATTCAGATCCCTTTCGTGAACAGGGATATGGTGTTGCCTATATGCAACACAAGTGCCAGCCTATTGAAGCAGCGTTCTCACATGCTTTGCAATGCGCTGCCAATGGGCATGATTGCGGATTTGCCACGTTGTTGCAGCGATTTTTTCACGGACGAAATTTTCGGCGCGGTCGCCATATGCATCGACGAGCGCCTTTGCCTCTGCGCGATTTCGCGCCTGTTGCTCGCGTTTTTCACCAAATAAGGACAGCATAGAAAGGCCTCGCTTTATGAAATCACAACGCGCCGGCTTCGCATAGGCTCCCGATTATTTAGAATGATATGTTGTAACTTCGCCAGTGTGACGCCATAGATGGACTACAGGAGTCGGACTTGAACACGGGCGTCATCAAAAACGGAGCGTTAGACCGCGTTGCAATGACGTTGTCGGGGCTGTGCCTTGTGCATTGCCTAGCCACCGCATTGCTGCTTGGCACCTTATCGACCGTCGGTGGTATTCTGGGTAGCCCGATCATTCATGAAGTCGGTCTTGTTCTTGCGCTTGGCCTTGGGGTTGTGGCGCTTGGTAATGGCATCCTCCAGCACGGTCGCTTCCTGCCGCCTTCGATTGGTGGCCTTGGCATTGGTGCGATGACGGCGGCGTTGTCACTGCCTCATGGTGGCTCCGAAATGGTGGCGACGATGCTTGGCGTTGCGCTGCTGGCGACGGGCCATTTCCTCAATCGCTTGGCTTTGGTTTAAGACAAGCCTACGTTTACGCTATGAGCGTTCACGATCACACACTTCATCACGGCAGGCCTATGGCCGAGGCCGCTCAAGCCGCACTCGAAGGATCGGGCGAGCAATGGACGGCAATGCGTGCGTCCATTTATGCCGTGCTCTCGAAGTTTGAAAAACCGGCAAGTGCCTATGACATTGCTGAAGCCGTATCCAAAGCCGAGGGGCGCCGGATCGCGGCGAACAGTGTGTACCGCATTCTCGACTTGTTCGTCAGCGCCAACATCGCGCGCCGCGTCGAAAGCGTAAATGCCTATGTCGCCAATGCGCACCCCGATTGCGTGCATGATTGTATCTTTCTGGTCTGCGACGATTGTGGCCAGGCAACGCACTTGGATGACGACAGTGTGACGGCAAAAGTCCGTGCCGCAGCGACCGGTGCGGGGTTTCAGGAGCTGCGCCCCGTCATCGAAGTTCGCGGGAAATGCGCCGATTGCGGGTAGGCGTTATCGGGATTCTGATGCTTTCTCTGCGAGTTCGGCGGCACGCTCGGCAAGTTCAGTCGCATGTTCCGCAAGTTCGGCCGCTCGCTCAGCAGCGACATCTGCGCGGTCGATCTCTGCACTGATTCGGTCTGAATGGGATGCGCGATCATCATGGTTATGGCCGTCGAAAAAATCGCCAATGTCAGGGCCCTGTGATCCAAGCAGGAAGAGACCTGCCGCAATCATGAAAACCCGTGCGCGGTTACGTTTCAGCTCATGTGTTTCTTGATCCATTTCCATAATGTGCACTGCCTTCACCGGAATCTCAATCCCCGAAATGTAACGAACAACGCGTGGATTGCGGTTGATTAAAACCCCGCGTAATATGGCACATGTCCAATCGACCCAATACGCCGTTGCTTGACACGGCCAATACACCTGCCGAGTTGCGCAAACTCCCTGCATCCGATCTTCGTCAGCTTGCCGATGAATTGCGCGCCGAGATGATTTCGGCGGTGGGCACGACGGGCGGTCATCTGGGGTCAGGGCTTGGCGTTGTCGAACTGACTGTTGCGATCCATTATGTTTTTAACACGCCCGAAGACCGGCTGGTGTGGGACGTCGGGCATCAGGCGTATCCGCACAAAATCCTGACCGGGCGGCGAGACCGCATCCGCACGCTGCGCCAGCCCGGTGGCCTGTCGGGCTTCACCAAGCGCACCGAGAGTGAGTATGATCCGTTTGGTGCCGCGCATTCTTCGACCTCGATTAGCGCGGCGCTTGGCTTTGCAGTTGCCAACAAACTGAATGACAAGCCTGGCAAGGCCATCGCCGTCATTGGTGACGGATCGATGTCGGCGGGCATGGCTTATGAAGCGATGAACAATGCCGAACAGGCCGGCAATCGCTTGGTCGTCATCCTTAATGATAATGACATGTCGATTGCGCCGCCGGTGGGGGGGCTCTCGGCCTATCTCGCGCGCATTGTGTCGAGTCGGGAGTTTCTGGGCCTGCGCGATCTGGCCAAGCGGCTGGCGCGCAAACTGCCGCGTCAGCTCCACTTGAGCCTGAAAAAAACCGACGAATTTGCGCGTGGCATGGCCATGGGCGGGACGTTTTTTGAAGAACTCGGATTCTATTATGTTGGGCCGATTGATGGCCATGACATGGATCACCTGATCCCTGTCCTCGAAAATGTCCGTGATGCGGCCGAGGGGCCGTGCCTGATCCATGTCGTCACCAAAAAGGGCAAAGGCTATGCCCCGGCAGAAGCATCGGCTGACAAATATCATGGCGTCCAGAAATTCGACGTTGTCACTGGCGCTCAGGATAAAGCGCCGCCGGGTCCGCCTTCGTATCAGAACGTCTTCGGTGAAACGCTGGCCAAGATTGCCGAAACTGATTCGCGCATTGTTGCGATTACGGCAGCGATGCCATCGGGCACGGGCGTCGATAAATTTGCCAAGGCGCATCCTGATCGTGCCTTTGACGTTGGTATTGCCGAACAACATGCCGTGACGTTTGCAGCCGGTTTGGCGGCGCAGGGGATGCGGCCGTTCTGCGCGATTTATTCGACTTTTCTGCAACGCGCCTATGATCAGGTCGTGCATGATGTCGCGATTCAGAATTTGCCGGTGCGCTTCGCGATTGACCGTGCGGGACTGGTTGGGGCGGACGGTTGCACCCACGCCGGATCGTTTGATGTCACTTATCTCTGCACATTGCCCAATTTCGTCGTGATGGCGCCTGCGGACGAAGCCGAACTGGTCCACATGACGCACACGGCCGTGCTGCACGACAGCGGCCCGATTGCGTTTCGCTACCCGCGCGGCAACGGCACGGGGGTGGCATTGCCGCAAGTGCCGCAGCAGCTCGAAATTGGCAAAGGTCGCATTGTCCGTCAGGGCAAGAAGGTTGCCATTCTGTCGCTCGGCACCCGCCTCGAAGAAGCGATGAAAGCTGCTGATGCGTTGGAAGCCAAGGGGCTTTCGACGACCGTCGCTGACCTGCGCTTCGCAAAGCCCCTTGACGTGGACATGATCCGCAAGCTGCTGACGACGCACGAAGTCGCCGTGACGGTGGAGGAAGGCAGCATCGGTGGCCTCGGCGCGCATGTGCTCACAATGGCGAGCGACGAGGGGTTGATCGATGCGGGCCTGAAACTGCGGACGCTGCGGTTGCCCGACGTGTTTCAGGATCACGACAAGCCCGACGTGCAATATAAGGAAGCGGGGCTGGACGCGGATGCAATTGTCGACAGCGTGTTGAAAGCGCTGCGCGTGAATAGCGTGGGGGTTGTGGAGGAAGTGCGGGCTTAGGGGGATGATGTCGGAGAAACAGCATCCCGTTCAAAGATTTGGAGCCTATCTGGGTATGGCTGGCGGACTTACGCTGGCCGGTATCTTTTTAGTCGTATTGTTGAATCGACGTTGGCCGGAATTTTTGCATCCTGTTCGCAATTTCTTCGGCCTCATTGCCAACTGGGTCGGAGATTGGGCGTTCATAGTTGAAGTATGGCTTTTTATAGGACCAGGCGCGCTGTTCTATTACCTCGAGAAACGATTGGCTGCTCGTCATTCCCGCGAAGGCGGGAATCCAACTCCTAAACAGCGAGATTAGGCGTTGGACCCCCGCTTTCGCGGTGTTGACGAAGCAGGGTGTAAATTGAGGTGACAGCCCACTAAATCCCCGACCTCACCCCATCAATCCCACAGCAAACATCACCGCATCATCGAGCGCGTCCATAGACGCTGCGTCCAAAGTCCCGATTACCGCGCCGCATTTATCGCGCTTTGCCGCGAAAATCTTTTCGACCATGATCTGTGATGGCTTGCGCAGGCCGTTTTCGGGCGTGGGGATCACGGTGATGCGACGGATGCTGACGGGCTGCAGGTCGCTTGTGATCTGGCAGACGAGGATTGTCGCGACGCCGCTGTCAGTCAATTGGTCGGACTGAATAATGACGGCTGGACGCGGCTTGCCAAAGTCTCCCGCCCACGCAACGGTGACGACATCCCCGCGCTTCAATAGGGGTGATCTTTCATCGTGTCGTCCATCACGCCTTCGATGAAATCCAAAGCGTCCTTTTCCCCAGGCGTGTCCCTCAGGATGTCGGCCTCGCGCTGCAACTGCGCCAGAAATTCGGGCGAGTTGACGTCCCACACCCAGCGGCGCACTTCCTTCAGGCCCGCCGACT
>JAYTWA010000343.1:0-2189 GCA_043743675.1 Sphingomonadales bacterium | reverse complement strand
AGCTCTGCGTTGGAAATGCTGTCTTCGGGCGTGAAAAGGCCCGTTGCGGAAATCACGGGTTCGAACATCATGGGGATAACCTGCAGGCTGATGTTATGGTTGTGCCATTCCTAAGCCGGGGAACAGGCAAGTTCAACTCGGCTATTCACACAGTAATTGCATTTGAACGGTGCGGATGCGAAACATTGCACCATGCAACAGATCCGCACCTACACCGCATCCGCAACCCGCGCCGGGGTGGGCTTTGGCAGCGCGCTGGCAATCACCATTTCCTGGAGCCTGCACAAATCGATCCTCTGGGCGATCATCCACGGTTTCCTGTCATGGGCCTACGTCATCTACTATTTGCTGACGCGGGAATGAGCGACGAACCATTTGTGCTGCCCGAAAGCGCGCTCGAGGAACGGTTTCTGGCAGCGACCGGGCCTGGCGGGCAGAATGTCAACAAGGTCGCAACCGCAGTCCAGATCCGGCTTGACGTCTATGGGCTGCGCCTCTTTCCGTCGGTTTACGCGCGACTCAAGACCCTTGCTGGAAGCCGCTGGACCAATGAAGGCGAGATCATCCTCACCGCGCGCAGCTTCCGCACACAAGAGGCCAATCGCGCCGATGCCCGTCGGCGGTTGACCGAACTTGTGCAGAAAGCCCATCTGGCGCCGGTGCGGCGGATCAAGACCAAGCCCTCACGCACGGCCAAGGAAAAGCGCCTGACGGGCAAGGCGATCCGGGGCGATGTCAAAAAGGCGCGCGGAAAGGTGAGTTTCGACTGATGCATGAGTTTTCGATCGCCAGCGGTTCTAAGGCCGAACTCTATCATGATCTTCATGCCGCTTTGGACGCACTCACGGCCGATGAGCCCGATCCGGTTGCGAATATGGCCAATGCGGCGGCGTTGATCTGGGAATATCTTCCTGATCTGAACTGGGCGGGCTTTTATCGGCTGATCGGGGGAGAGCTGGTCCTGGGGCCGTTCCAGGGAAAGGTCGCGTGCATAAGAATTGCTCTGGGACAGGGCGTCTGCGGAACAGCGGCCAGCACGTTGCAGACGCAGATCGTGCCTGATGTGCACGTTTTTCCCGGCCACATCCCCTGCGATTCGGCTTCTGCCTCGGAACTTGTGGTGCCGATCATCCGGAATGGGCGGGTGATCGCCGTGCTTGATCTCGATAGCCCGCAGCTCGCCCGCTTCGACGCCGACGATGCCAACGGATGCGAAGCATTGGCGCAATTGCTTGCTACCCGGATTTGACCCGCATCGGGACAGGATTAACCACACACGGGCGTTTGCCGATGGTTACAAAGCTGTTAATAACGAATCAAATGAGGTCGGGCTTCTGCCTTTGGCTGCGGTGTTGACGGGGAGTGATTGGTCATGAAGAGCATCGGATTTGGCAGCCTTGTGTTGGTCATGTCGATGGCTCCTGCGATGGCCGGGGCGCAGAGCACGCCGCAGGTTGTTACTTCGCAAGCGATTCGCCAAGTTGCCGCACCATCGTCGGACATGATCGAAGAAGCGGCCAAGGCAGCAGCTGCTGAAGCAGCAGGGCATGTTCATGCAACGCCGACAGTCGTTCAATCCCAAGTGATACGTCGGGTTGTTGCGCCACCATCGAACACCGTCACAACAACTGTTACGACGATGCCCGTGACCGCTGATCAAGTTCAAGTTGTGCAGATGCAAGGCAGCGATCGCCCGCTCACATACGATTATCGCGATGCCGAAAGGGGCGACGTAACTTATCAGGGGCGCTGGACCGGAACCTGGACTGGCCATTATGAAGGCCAGCCCACACAGGTCTACAACGGAACCTATGACGGGCGATATGGCGGTTCGGTTCCACACCGGGATGATCGTGACGGTCGTGGCAATGTCTATTATGGCTCGCCGGGTTATTATTACAGTTATGGCTGGGGCGCGCCGATGATGACGACGGTCACGTTTCAGTCCGCACCGGTTGTCACCACGATAACGACGACGACCGAGGAAGTGATTTATGGTGCAGCATCGCGTAAGCGGATCGCGCACCGAGTCTGGAAGCCCCGCCCGAAGCAACGCTGCGCCTGCTAGTCTGGCGCGTCGTACCGAACGGGGCAAAGGCCCGGTCGCTTGGGGGAGTGGCCGGGCCTTCTACTTTTGAAGGTCGGAACAGTTCCCATCTGAATGGAACACATGTTAGCTCAGCCGGTCC
>JAYTWA010000342.1:0-4379 GCA_043743675.1 Sphingomonadales bacterium | reverse complement strand
AGGTAATAGGTTCCCGAACCAAGCAAGCCCAGGACGACGGCATAAAGCATTCGGGTTTGCGCAGTCGATTGGTGTCGCCCGAGAATGATTGCCGCAAGGAAAATTGCAACAAGTGCGATCCATACCGGACCCAAGGAATTGACCGGCAACGCCCCGGGCGGATTGTTGATATACGCAAATAGAGAATCAACAGGCAACCAGATGCCATAGCTGATGCGAAAAATGACATAGGCAGAAGTAACGGCGACGATGAGTGCGACCATGCCGAACAACGCGCCCTTGACGAGGGCAAGGATCGGCTTGTCCAAAGTGCCGCCATTGCGCAGCGCAAGATAGGGCCACCATATCAGCGTACCGAAAAAGGCGGCTTCGGGCGACCAGATGATGTCGATCAACCAGATCAAGTGACCAATATAGTCGCGGCGCTTCTGTGATCGTTCGGCATATAAAATGTGGAACAGCAGCAAGCTGATCGTCAGAAAACGCAATCCGCCGACGGAGGGTGTCATCGTTGGGCCAACAACATCCATCGGGTAACCTGTCCACAGCAGGGCCGCACAAAACATTGCGCTAACGCTCAGGATGCGCATGCCGCGCGCCATATGGTTTGTGAGAAGAAGAGCGCAACCCGCTAATGTTGCAAAATAAAGTGCGTTGGTAATGACAGCAACATTATACAGCCCTTGCCAACAATTCTGGCCGCATGTGGCCGACAATAACAACGTTGGACCCATGCCATATTGCACAGGAAAGTCGCGAAACGGGATGCCGCCTGCTAAAAGTGCTTCGACCGGCGAGAGGTAGGCGCTCCAATGATGCCACGTCGTCGATGCCACCTGAACGCTGTTCAATGGTGCCGTGAACAGTCCCATTGCGATGCCAAGCGGCATTAAAATCAGTGCCATGACGAGCAACACAGGCTTTTGCGTTCCGGTGCGCTCCTGCCATTGGGGCAAAAAGGGAACAAGCCCTGCCAGAACGAGAAATATCACGATCTGCGCAATGCTCGCTGGTTCTACGCCATCGGCCCACCACCGCACGGCGCTGAACAAACCGACCGCAACAAGTCCACCAATAATTGCCGGGATGTTGCGCTGCGCCAAGAGCGGCAAGACCAGAACGAGGGCCAACGGCATCGTCAGGCTACCGCGCGCTATCGTCAGGTTGATCGCGCAAAAGGCGATAAGCCACATCACCCATTTTAGGGGTTCAGGCTGGGTAGGTTTGCCGGTGGCCGCGCCGCGCCGCATATAAGGTAGCGCCAGAACGAAGGTCGCGAGTGCGAGATATGTCAGTAGGAGTGCTGGAGACATGATATGTTGCATTCTCGCCTGATCGGTCCGTAATGAACGAGCCGTGTTTATGGCACCTCAATTAGCGACGAAGGGTTACCATAGTGGTAACCATGCAATTCAGAGTTCAATCGGGAACTTCATTATTAAGCCGCAGCGCTTCGCCTGCGAGATAAAGCGAGCCAATGATCAGGATATTGTTGTCAATCGATGCCAGTGCGTCGGTGAGCGAGACAGCGTTTTTACCGCCCCATTTTGCGGCGAGGGCTTTGGGATCGTGGCTGTCATGATCGGGAACAGCGACGAACGTTAGGCTCAATGCGTGGGGAGCGAGTGGAGCGATGATTCCGTCGGCATCCTTATTGGCGAGGATGCCAAGGACGAGGTGACGGGGATGCGCCGCGAGTTCCATCGCAAGCGCTTTGGCAGCGGCGGGATTGTGGGCGCCATCGATCCAGACAGCGCGGCCTTTTGTAAGAGGCCCGTCGGACAAGTATTGGAGACGGGCGGGCCAACGGGCGGTGGCGATGCCCTGTGCAATGTGCTGCTGCGAAATCTGGAGCGCTAACAGCATTTGGGCGGCCAAGTTCGCGTTCCGTGATTGATGCGCGCCCGCCATTGTTGGCTGAAGCGTGTTGTCGATTTGCCAGTCGCGCCCTTCGAGATGGAGTGGGGCACCGGCCTTTGCGGCAACGGCCTCAATAGCAGCGAGCGCTTCGGATCGTTGTGCGAGACAGAACAGCGGCACGCCAGCCTTGGCAATCCCTGCTTTTTCGCCCGCGATTTCGGCGAGTTTGTCGCCGAGGAATGCCTGATGATCGATGCCGACTTGAGCAATGCCGCAGACCAGCGGGGCGATGATGTTGGTCGCGTCAAGCCGCCCGCCAAGGCCGACTTCGATGACGCAGTAATCGGCTGGAGTTCGGCTGAACGCGAGCAGGGCAGCGGCAGTGGTCGCCTCGAAGAAGCTGGGACCGATGGCATAGGCTTCGGCACGATTGAGGACTTCGGAGAGGAGTGGGGCGAGGTCTTCGTCGTCGATCAGCATCCCGGCGATGCGGATGCGCTCGTTGAAGCGAACGAGATGCGGACTTGTGTAAACGTGGACAGTCTTGCCAGCCGTTTCGAGAATTGATCGGAGGAATGCACAGGTTGAACCTTTGCCGTTGGTGCCAGCAACATGGAAAACAGGCGGCAGTCTGTGTTGCGGATTGCCCAGCATTGCCAGCAGCGCTGTGATCCGATCAAGGCCAAGAATGTCGCGACCGGGCGACAATTGGGCAAAGCGGTCAAGTTGGGCTTGGACGGCGGGGTCGTCGGACCTTGCATGGTCAGCCATGGCTTTAGTTGACGCCTATCGCCTGAAAGCGCGGGCTCATGCTGCTTTCCGCTTATCCACCAGATAGCCGATAAGCATACCAAGCGTCGCAGGCAGGTCGGCACGCGCCACAACCATGTCGAGCATGCCGTGATCCAGCAGATATTCGGCGCGCTGAAATCCTTCGGGTAGCTTTTCGCGTATCGTCGATTCGATGACTCGCTGGCCCGCAAAGCCGATCAGCGCATTGGGTTCGGCAATCTGGATGTCGCCGAGCATCGCATAACTTGCCGTGACACCGCCCGTCGTTGGATCGGTCATGACTACGATATATGGCAATTCCGCCTCGCGCAGTTCAGCAATGGCAACGGTCGTGCGCGGCATTTGCATTAGCGACAATATGCCTTCCTGCATCCGCGCGCCGCCCGCTGCCGTGAAAATGATATAGGGAGCATGATCCTTAATCGCCGCGCGCGCTCCGGCGATAAAAGCTGCGCCAACACCGACGCCCATTGATCCGCCCATGAAAGCGAAATCCTGCACCCCGACGACTGAGCTCCGCCCGCCGATTTTGCCACGCGCATTGATCAGCGCATCATGCTCGCCGGTCGCGGTGCGTGCGGCCTTGATGCGGTCCGTATATTTTTTGGTGTCGCGGAATTTTAGCGGATCTTCGGCGACGCGTGGGGTGGGCAGTTCAGTGTAGCTGTCGTCGAACAGCATTTCGAACCGCGCTTTCGGCCCGATGCGGCCATGGTGGTTGCATTGCGGGCAGACATTGAGATTCTCGTCATATTCGCGCGCAAAGATCATCTGGCCACAGCTGGGGCATTTGACCCACAGATTATCGGGCGTCTCGCGCTTGGCGATGAATGGGATGCTGTTACGGACGCGGTCTAGCCAACTCATGCTGGGACTTTTCGCGCATTGTGCACCGCATGTGCAAGTGTGCGGACATAAGCCTCGACGTGAGGCGCAGCATCAGCGCCATATTTGGCGACGACATCAATAATGGCCGAGCCGACGACGACGCCATCGGCGACACGGGCGATGGCTGCGGCTTGTTCAGAGGTGCGGACACCGAAACCTACGGCAACGGGGAGAGTGGTCGCGGCTTTGAGTTTGGCAACGGCGTCTTCAATGCTGGTCTGCGCCGCTTGCTGCATCCCCGTGATCCCGGCGACCGATACATAATAGAGAAACCCGCTTGCGCCGTCGAGGACGGCTGGGAGACGGGCGGCATCGGTGGTAGGCGTGGCAAGGCGGATCGGGGCAATGTCATGCGCGCGCAGAGCAACGGCGAGTTCGTCTTCCTCGGGCGGAAGGTCGACGCAGATAACGCCATCAACGCCTGCGTCTTTGCATTGCGCGGCAAACCAGTCTGCGCCGCGGATCGTCATCGGGTTGGCATAGCCCATGAGGACGAGCGGCGTTTCGGGGTGGCGCGCGCGGAAACCCTTGGCGAGCGCAAAAATATTCGCGGTCGTCGTGCCGTTGGCAAGACTTCGCAGGTTCGCGGCCTGAATTGCGGGGCCATCGGCCATCGGATCGGTAAACGGCATACCGAGCTCGATCACATCCGCCCCGCCTGCGACGAGCGCATCAAGGATCGCAGGCGTAGGGCCGTCGCCTGCTGTCACGAAGGTGACGAGGGCTGGTTGGTGCGGTGAGAAGGCGGTGGCGAGGCGGGTCACTCAGAGCCCTTACGTTCGACGACCAATATGCGCGCTTCGCCGACCGGATGAGCGACGTGTTCGTCTCCGACCTCG
>JAYTWA010000341.1:0-4275 GCA_043743675.1 Sphingomonadales bacterium | reverse complement strand
AGCGGGCACAGATTGACGGGCTGTTGTGCGGTTATTCGGGAACGCTGCCACATCTGATGCTGGCGGATCTGTTCGCCGAACAATTCGGTTTGTCACCACACTACGCACATGGCCTGCAAATGGGCGGCGCGACCGGGTTGGCGCTGGTGATGCTTGCCGCCAATCTGATTCGCGCGGGCGCCGCGAGGCACGTGCTGGTCGTCGCAGGGGAAAATCGCCTCAGTGGACAGAGCCGCGACAGCTCCATCCAGATGCTCGCGCAAGTCGGCCATCCGCGTTATGAAGTGCCACTTGGGCCGATCGTTCCGGCCTATTACGCGTTGCTGGCCAGTCGCTATCTCCATCTGCACCGGCGACCGGAAGCCGACTTGGCCGAGCTGGCCGTGCTGATGCGCCGCAACGCCGCCGGGCACCCCGGAGCGCATCTGCGGACCCCGGTAACGGTGGAGGACGTGATGCTTTCGCGGCCGATCGCCACCCCGCTGAAGATGCTCGATTGCTGCCCGATTTCCGACGGCGGAGCGGCTTTGGTGGTAAGCGCGGCGCCAGGTCCGGCGGGCGCGATCCGCATCACCGGCATGGGGCAGGCCCATCAGCACCAGCATGTCAGCAGTGCGAACAGCCTGGATCGTTTTGGCGCAGCCGAATCCGCCGCACGGGCGATGGATGAGGCCGGAATTACTGTGAAGAACATCGGCTACGCCGCCATCTACGATAGCTTCACGATCACGCTTGCGCTGCTTTTGGAAGAGGTCGGGCTATCGGCACCCGGCGAAGCGGGGCGGGATGCGCGTAACGGGCGGTATGCGCCAGACGGAGCTGTTCCGCTGAACACCCACGGCGGCCTGTTATCTTATGGCCATTGTGGTGTGGCGGGGGCGATGGCGCATGTCGTCGAGGCCAGACAGCAAATGCTGGGCCGCGCAGGCATCAGGCAGATTCCGTCCGAACCCGCGCTGGCGTTGGTCCATGCCGATGGCGGCGTCCTGTCCGCCCATGTCAGCATGATATTGGAGCGGGCGGCATGACCGGACCTGCGCTGCGCGATTGGACCGAAGAGCAGCCGGGCATCATCACCCATCGCTGCGACAATTGCCACACACCGTTCTATTTCCAACGATCTTTTTGTCCCGCGTGTGGGTCCAGCGCGATAACCCTAAGCCAGTCTGAGGGTCGCGGCACCGTTGCCGCTTGCACTGTGCTGCACCGTGCGCCGACTGACGAGTTGCGCGCCTATGCGCCTTATCTGCTGGCCCTGATTGCGATGGACGACGGTTTTACGGTCATGGGCCACGGCGATCAGGCGTTGGTGATCGGCGACCGCGTGTGTGCGGATTTCATCGCGTTTGGCGACCGCCCGACGATCCCTTTCTTCGTCCTACTCGGAGACAGCGATGACTGACCTCGTTCTGGAAATCCGCCCCAGTGAAGCCGTCGTGCTTTTGACGCTCAACCGCCCTGAGGCCCGCAATGCCTTTAATGCGGCATTGCTGGAAGGGCTGGCTGATCGGCTTTATCATCTGGATCGAGACCCCACTGTCCACGCGGTGGTCGTGACCGGCGACGAACAGGCTTTTGGGGCGGGCGGTGACTTGGCGGAGATGGCGCGCAGCACGCCGGTCGACCTGTGGGCATCACCACGGCATGATCATTGGGGGATCATCCATGCCTTTCGCAAACCGCTGATCGCAGCGGTCAACGGCGTCGCATTTGGTGGCGGCTGCGAACTGGCGCTCGCCGCCGATATTGTCATCGCCGGGGAATCGGCGCGTTTTGCGTTACCCGAGATCAAACTCGGTTTTGTGCCGGGCCGTGGCGGCACGCAGCGCCTGCCCGTAGTTGTCGGAAAATCGGCCGCGATGTACATGATCCTGACCGGGGAGCCGATCGATGCGCAGACGGCGGTCAGGCTGCGCCTCGCCCTGGAGGTAACGCCGATCGCGCAAACGATAGACCGCGCCATCGCGCTCGCGACCACTATTGCCGCGCGCGCGCCCGTCGCCGTCCAGATCGCCAAGGAACTGGTCAGCAGCGCCGCTGCTCCACTGCTTGAACAGGGGATGGCCAACGAGCGGCATTGCTACGAATTCCTGACCGCAACGCAGGACGCAAGGGAGGGGATGAACGCCTTCCTTGAAAAGCGGGCGCCGAAGTTCAGCGGGAAATAGCGGGTGGTGATCGACCGCTCCAGGGAAAGATGAAGCAATGGAACTTGCAGGAAAAATTGCCGTCATTACCGGCGGCGCAAGTGGTATAGGTCTCGCCACAGCCCATTCGCTGGCGGCACGCGGTGTGAAGATTGTGCTGGCTGACATTGAGCAGGATGCCTTGGATAACACTGTATCGGCCTTGTCCGCCAAACAGGTCGATGTCATCGGAGTACAAACCGATGTGACCAAGAAACATGCGGTCGAGGCTTTGGCGGATGCAAGCTGGGCACATTTTGGCGGTGTCGACATTTTGTTCAACAATGCCGGCGTATCCTTGGCCGGACCCACCCAGGATATGACGCATGCCGATTGGCAATGGTCACTTGATGTCAATCTGTGGGGGCCGATCCACGGCGTGGAAGCCTTCGCGCGCCGCATGATCGCGCAGGATCGGGGCGGACAGATTTTGTTCACGGCGAGCATCGCGGGCCTTACCGCTTTTCCCGATATGGGGCCATATTGCGTGGCGAAATATGGTGTGGTGGCGCTCGCCGAATGTCTCCGGATGGATTTGAAGCGCTTTAATATCGGGGTTACGGTACTTTGTCCGATGGTCGTCAAGACCCGAATATTCGAGGCAGAGCGGAATCGGCCCCGCGAATTGGGCGGGCCTAATGCCGGGCACTCGTCACAAAGCTATGCCGAACAAGGCGTTTATGGGCGGGAAGTCTCGGTGGAGTCAGTAGGCGAATTGGTCGTCGAAGGCATCATTGCAAACGCGCCCTATCTGCATACCCATCCGGAATCTCGCGATGCGATCCGCAAGCGGTTCGATCGCATCGCCGCATCATTATAGAGTGTTCGATAGAAGCCCGGTCCCATTTTTACCAACGGGGAATTGATTGTGCAATCCTTAGCGAGGCGCGTTCTGCACGCCGAACTCAACTTTGCCGCAAGCCGTGGTGATGGGGGGATTTGGAGCAATGCCCAACCCGAAATCATCACACAACAGTTGCTGGCGCACGATGTGGAAATCAGCGACGCCCGGCTGTTGCCGTCGCCATCCTCGCTTGAAGCGGAAGGATTTGAAGTTTGCCGAATGGCGCTGTCCGGCGCAAGCTGGACCGACCCACAGTGGATCGCGCAACATTATCTGCCGCGCGCGTGCGAACTTGTCGGCGAACTGACTGGTGCGGCGCACGTCGCACCTTTTTATGGCGGGCTCACCCTCACGCGGGATACCGGCGATCCGCAAAGTGCGCGTGCGGCCGAGTTCGTTCATCTCGACCAGACGCGGGCCTCTGTGGCGCCCTTCCTTGAGATGGACGCGTCACCGGAAATCCGCGCAAAGTATCGCCGGGTCAAAATATTCAACGTCTGGCGCCCGATTACGCCGCCGCCGCAAGATGTTCCACTTGCGCTGTGCGATCAGCGGTCGCTGGCGGAAAGCGACTGGACCATTGGCCGTACCGTCGAGCCCAGCTTTCCAGACGGCGTTCCGTATATAAGCTCTGTTTTCAATCCCCGGCAAAAATGGTTCTACTTTTCCGATCTTTCGCTGGACGAGGTCATCATCTTCAAGGGCTATGACAGCGACAGGACAGCACCGATGGGTTGCCTGCACGGCGCGTTCAGAAATCCGCACGTCCCGGTCGGTACGATCCCCCGAGCCAGCGTGGAGTTGAGGCTGTTTGCTTTCTTCGAAGCGTGAGCGCTCGACCCGTTTGCATCTCGGGAGACAGCGAACAGCCCCGCATTGCACCATGAGTCAGCCTGACACGACATTATTTTCAACCTTCGGGCGCGATCGTCACCCGTATCCCATCCAACTCGGCCGAGAAGGCTATTTGACACGATAGTCTAGAGGTTTCGCTTCGATTGTCGGAACTATCCAGTAGGTCGTTTTCGTCTTCACTGATCGCAGGGAGCGTACCGGCGAATGCGGGATCGACATAGACATGGCAGGTCGCGCATGAACAGCAACCGCCGCAGAGCGCGAGCAATTCGTCGACACCAGCATCGCGGATCACCTCCATGACGCTGCGTCCGCCTTCACTGTCGATGACGGACTCTTCCTTATCCCGTGTGGTAACGATGAGTTTTGGCATGGATTTTTCCTCCAGAT